>JAJFTT010000033.1 GCA_021372785.1 Negativicutes bacterium
TGCTAGATTAAAAACAGGCACAGCAATCAGAGAATTATAGGTTTTGCTTTCGGCGCCTTCTGTATCGTTGAAGGTATAGGTTTTGCTGCTGACAGGTCCGACCAGACCATTGCTGTCCTTAATGTAGGCATACAGCGTGCCTTCCGCCCGGATCATCAGCGGATTTCCATTATAGAGTTTTGCTTCATAGTAAGGATCCACCCAGGAAGTGCGATCAATTTTGTAATAGATGGCGGCGCCGGCCGGGGCGTCGGCCGGCAGGGTCAGCAAGACCGTTTGTGCCGTTTTGTAATTGCCCGCCTCCACACTGATGAGCGGGGAGATATCCAGGCCTTTCGTCATACTGGGGTGACAGGTACTGTAGCCCGGCCAATCGATCCGCAGGTAATAGAAGCCGGCAGCCAAATAGATTACCTCATGGATTTCTGTATCTTCATAATAACGGGCAGCCATAATGTATTTGACTTGTTCACCGCTGGCGTTATAAATCCCCCAATGAATCGTCTGGCTATAACCTGTGCTGACCATGTCAAAAGAAAAAGCATAATTGCCGGCTCCGGTGGCGGTCGTGTCGATCACCCAATAATTGGTTCCGTCGGGGTCGAGTGTAACTTCCGAACGCACACTGGTCAGTTCATACTCATTGATCAGATAGAAAAGACTGAGTGGTTTACTGTAGCTGGTTATGGTCTCCCCGTCATAAGTAACCGCCGCCAGATGAAGCGTCGCCGTTTCACTGACCGTAATACCGGTATCGGCATGATAAAGCGCTGCCGCGGCATCTTCCCAAGGCTTGGCGCTGCTGCTGGAATAAATCACCTGCGTGCCGGAGGGAACATTGATAAATACGGTTTGCGCTGTGGCATAACTTCCACTGACAGGAGAACCGGTTGCTAAAGTGGGTGAAGCGAGCGCCGGGGTGAAGCTGATCTTACAGCTGGCAGGCTGGATTTCCATGAAACCGCCGGCTTCCGGTCCCCAGAGCATTTGATTTCCCACAGCAAGATAATAGGTACCGCTGCTCAAAGCAGCAAAAACAAGCGGAGTATCCCCCGTATTCTCTGTCAGCAGCTGTTTTGTACCGTCATAGAGTGCCAGATAACTGATTGCATCCTGACTGTATCCGAAAAAAGGCTCGCCGGCGGCATTGCGAATGGCATAATTCCGGTTCTCGATTCCTGCCGGAAGCGTAAAACTGAACCATATTTTTGTTGGCTGTACGCTATACTCACCGACACAATAAGCATAATCCGTCTGAATATTAGCGATCACAGCCGGTGATTCATCAGTAGCGGAACCTTCTGCCAAAACATTGGGCTCTGTTGTCAGCAATTGGAACTGCAGCTGCCAATCCATCGCCGGAATAGCCTGATTGTTTGCCGTACCATAGGAATCCGAAGAGCGTAGCCTTAAGATGTAAGTTCCACTGCTGACTCGTGCGTAGAGCTTCCCATAAACCGATACTTGGTCGGGGACTAATTGCGGAGAGCTGTCATATACTTCCATTGAATTTAAATAAAGTGAATTATAAGTGCCATTGCCTCCGGTGATGGTCAATTGCTTGTCAGCGATCCCGTCCGGGATCGTGAAACTAAACCATAGCTCGGTTGGCTGTGTGGTATCGGTTCCGACTGTGAACTGGAAGGTTTTGCTAAGATCGGCGATAGTCAGCGGACTGGCTTCGGTAGCCATCCCTGCCGTCAGCACAGTGCCGCCGGGAGTGGGCGGTGGTGTAGTTTCCTGAAGAGTCATCCTGTTTTCCGTTAAAATCACCGGTTCCGTATCGGCTTCGTTCTCCGTCGGTGTGCCTGCTGGGGAGGACTGGAGTGAGTTTACTGTGTCGTAGGAGGTGACTGCCGTCGGTGTGCCCGCCGGAGAAGAATCCGTCAACGCAACTGTCGCATCAGGCGCAGCCGCGTCCTTTTGTACAGACTCCTCCTGTGCGGGTGCCGCCGTCTCCTGCGCCATGACCAACATGCCGGGAGTCAACCCCGTTAATTGCGCCAGCACCAGGAGCAGTGCCAATATTTTTCGAAAGCCAAGTCTCTTGTTTATTTTCATAAAAGCACCTCCCTTCTTTTGCTTGCTGAAGAATAGACCGAAGCCTTTTTTCCCTGTTCGCATCCCAATCATTTCCTTTTTCATAAAAATGCTTTAGCAGCAGAAAGTATTGGATTCATTGTCCGGTGAGCCGTTTATTATCGTAAACGAAAAATCTGTATACTAACTATTCAGACAACTTAAAGTCATAAATCGTGACAATCATTGCGAATAATATTACATATCTATGTATAAGACTCCTTCTTCCAAACTGCCGATATCAAGAAAAATTTTAGCGGCTCCGGTCTGTTGACCGGCTGGTGCAAAAAAAAAACAATCAATGCCGTGAGCTGAACGCATCGCATTGATTGTTACAAATAGAACCTGGTTTGGTCTGGATCAGCAAGCGGTCTGTTGCTATTCCGAAGCGAAATTCGTAAAATATCCCTGGATCAATACTACCGGGGTCCCTCTGTCACCGCTGCCGCTGATCAGATCGCAGAGGCTGCCCAGCAAATCGGTCAGACGCCGGGGAGTCGTGCCCTGAGACGTCATCTGACCTTTCAGACTGACGTCTTTTTGCTTGATTCGCTGCTTCATCGCTTCCGCCAGCGCACTTCCGGAAAGATGACTGAATTCATTATCGGCGAAATATTTCATCTTCAGCTCGTTGGGCGTACCATTCAGGCGGCTGGTAAAAGCAGGTGAAATAACCGGGTCAGCCAATTCCCAGATCCCTCCTACCGGGTCTTTGAAACCGCCGTCACCGTAGACCAGCACTTCGATTTGTTTCCCGAACGTTCTTGCCAGCGCATTCTGTAAGTCGCTGACAAAAAGATCGGTATCTTTGGGAAAAAGTTTTACTTTGTCTTCCGTTGCCTTATTGGAGCCCAATAAACCATAATTGGGATTATAACCGCTGCCGTTGACGCTTGTTGTTAAAATCTCATCCAGGCGATAAGAACGTTCCGCGCCGGCTGCTTTCAGCAGCTTTTGCGTCCGAAACCGGCTGTGAATATCGCAGTTCAGCACATTCCCGGTAAACTTGAGAATATATCTTGGATCATTGGAAAACACAATTTCAATCTTTTCACTGATGCTCTTATAATATTCAATGTAATCGATGCCGGTGAAAGGATGCACCGTATTTTTAAATAAAGCACGGAATTCCGTTTCCGTAAAATTGCCGGTGAAGGGATCGATTCCCTTCTCATCCAGCTCATCCAAAGTAATCAAACGATTGCCGACTTCATCGTTGGGATAGGAAAGCTGGACAGTTAGTTTCTCACAGGACATTGCGATTGCTTTCAAAAGAATAGCAAATCGATTGCGTGAAAGAATGGGAAACACGATCCCCATTGCTTTGCCGCCCAGTTTCTGGCGAATATCCGCCGCAATCTGCTCACAGGAGGCGTAATTGCCTTGTGTTCTTGCTACAACCGCTTCCGTAACGCCAAGGATATCCCCATCGTGCAAGCTGAAATTTTCTTCTTCTGCGGCCTTGCCAATACTATCACAAATCATCCCGATCAGAGGGTCTCCGGACTGGAAGACCGGTGTAATGATCCCCCGCGCTGTGACGCCTGTATATCGCATCGTGATCGAACCCTTTCTTTTTTTGTTTCGCCACCCTACCGAGTCGCTTTGCAGTGCTTTTTCACCACCACAGTTGTTTTATTATATCATAAATCCGGTCCGCACAGAAGCGTTTCTTTTACCGGCCGATAAATTTGCCGCCAGGAGAATAATGATAATTTTCGCTGTTTATCCTTCCATTGTGCAGGTAGCCGGAAATCATGCACTGCAGCCCACGATTGTTGCGACTCTGTCCACAAAATTCCGTTTCCGGCAAAACTGGTCTCCGGATAGGAGTAAACAGCCAGTTTCACTAGGAAATGGCCAGATACCGTCTTATTTCCGCCTTGCTATCCCCTTCTCTTTGCGTTATAATATATAAGTAATGGTCCTGGTGTCTCAAAAAAAAGCGAGCAGCGGCTGACAAAAACCTGCCGGTCTTATCCGCGAGCGTATTTTATTTACACCCAGGCAGATGGAACCGATCGATAAAGGAGAGTGGTAGCCCGTATGGGTAGTGACAGTTGGTATTACTACTTGCTGCTGTTTTTTTTAATTCTGGGTGGCGGCTATTTCGCCGGTTCAGAAATGTCTTTTGCCTCTCTCAATAAAATCCGCATGAAAAACAATGCGGAAAACGGAGATCCGCGGGCAAAAAAGGCCATGTATATTCTGAACAACTTTGACAAGTCCCTCACTACCCTGCTGATTGGCAACAACCTGATGCATATCGGTTGCGCCAGCTTGGCAACTCTGATTGCCACAAAAACCTGGGGAGAAGGATCCGTCGCTGCCAGCACGCTGATTGTCACGGTCGTTGTTTTTTTTATCAGTGAAATGCTGCCGAAAACCCTTGCCAAAGCGCAGAGCGAGTCTTTTGCCCTCAACGTATCGGATTCTCTTTATTTGCTGGTTAAAGTGCTGACTCCGATTGCCTTTTTCTTCACCGCCATCAGCACTGCTGTTTCCAAACTTTTTCATCATGACGAAGAACCAACGGTAACAGAAGACGAACTTTACGATATTATCGAAACCATCAAAGAAGAAGGCAGCCTGGAACAAAATAAGAGTGAGCTGATTCACTCCGCTTTGGAATTTGCCGATGTGACAGCGCAGGATGCTTTGACTTCCCGTGTGGATGTGGTTGCGCTGGATGTAGAGACAAGTTGTGCCGAAATTTTAAAAATCATCAAAGAAGTAAAATTTTCACGGCTGCCTGTTTATGAAGGTCAGATCGATCATATCATCGGCATTTTACAAATCAGGAAATTTTTAAAACTCTATATGAAGCAGGGTGATAGCATCAACCTGCGCTCCATTTTAGATGCTCCCTATTTCGTTCCCAAAACAACTAAAATAGATGATCTTCTGCAGGAGATGAGCCGCCGAAAACTGCATATGGCCATCGTCAGTGATGACTATGGCGGTACTTTGGGGATTATGACCGTAGAAGATATTTTAGAAGAATTGGTCGGTGAAATCTGGGATGAAGACGATGAGGTTTTAGAAGATTTTAAGCCGCTGGGTGGGAATCGTTTTGAAGCAAGCGCCAATTTCGATGTGGATGATGCCTTTGAACTGATGCATTTCAACAATTACGATAAAGAAGAGCTTTGGCATAAGACACTCGGTTCCTGGGTATTGGAAAACTTGAATTACGTACCTCAGGAAGGCGACAGCTTTGAATATCACGGTGTGACTGTTACAGTCACGAAAATTGATCACAAGCGCATCATTAAATTATTGCTGAAGATCAACGACCAGCCGGCTGCAGCGCGTGTGAACGCTTCAACCTAAAACTCAAATCTCTCGTCTCTGATCATCTAAACCTTAAGAGGAGTGAATTTTCCTATGGACGACAGTCCGTATGGCCTTTATTTACTGATAATCGTGCTGATTTGCTTTTCGGCTTTCTTTTCCGGATCAGAAATAGCCTTCGCTTCCGCCAATAAAATGCGAATGAAAAAAGCCGCGGAAAGCGGCAATAAAAAGGCAAAATTAGCTTACTATATATACGAACGCTACGATAAAGCGCTGACCACCATCCTGATTGGCAACAATCTGGTGAACATGGCATCCTCAGCGATTGCAACCGTGATCGCAATCAAGCTGATGGGCGAATCCGGCGCAGCCATCGCAACGGTTGCGATGACGGTTATCATCCTGATTTTTGGTGAAATCATACCAAAAATTTTAGCCAAAGACCACTGCGATGCTTTCACTCTAACCGTTGCCCCTTTTCTGCGCTTTCTGATGCTGATTACAGCGCCGCTTGTCTTTGTTGTCATGAAATTGCTGGATGTCATGAATCGGACCTGGGCGAATCAGAAAAAAGAACCTTCCGTTACGGAAGAAGATCTTGTTTCTATTATTGAGACCGTTGAAGACGAAGGGGTCATCGATGAAGAACGCAGCGATTTACTGCAGTCCGCCATCGAATTCTCCGAAATTTCCGCACAGGAAATTATCACGCCCCGTGTTGATATGCTGGCGATTGATATCGATGATGATTTGGATTCCATCATTGAATTGGCCAATCACTCCAGATACTCGCGCATCCCGGTTTTTGAAGGCAGCATCGATAATATCATCGGCATTCTTTATCTGAACCACTTTTTTAAGCAGGTGGTCGACACCAAAGAGTTTTCCTTACGTGATCTGCTGATGGATGTCTGTTTTATTCATAAATCCATGAAATTGCCTGCTGTTTTAGCCGAATTGAAACGACGCAAGATGCATATGGCGATTGTAACCGATGAATACGGCGGCACGCTGGGCGTGGTCACCATGGAAGATGTTTTGGAACAGCTGGTGGGTGAAATCTGGGACGAATCGGACGAAATTGTGCAAGAATTCACCGATGTCGGAGAAAATATTCACGAAGTCGATGCCGACATCAGCATCTATGATTTTCTGGAATATTTTGACCTGGATGACCGTGATTTTGAGAGCGATTATACCACAGTCGGCGGCTGGGCGATTGAAATGCTCAACGGTTTTCCCAATCCGGGCGATTCGTTTACATACAAAAATCTGACGGTCACTGTGGATAAAATACAGGAGCACCGCATCATTCAGGTTTTGGTCAAAGTTGATCCGCCGCAGAAAAAAAGAGAATATTAGAGTATAAGCCGGCAGCACAAAAAAAACGCTGCCGGCTTGTTTGCTCGTTGGCGGACTGATCATCATCAGCTGACGGTTGTCTTTGCTTTTTTCTGTGTTCGCTTGTAAACCGCCCATAAAACACCGGTCAGCAGCAGCAACAGCAGGGTGAGCATAATTTTTTGCGAGGAGATCTTTTCACTGACGACCCAGCCTTTTCTCACAACGTTCATTTGATCGGCATGGATATCAAAATCCCCGCCGTGTTCTGTGCATGCCCTGGAAAATCTGCCGCTAATTTTGACCTGATCTCCCCGGTGACCATAGTCCCCGTAATAGAGCAATTGTTCCGTATCGCTGCGTTTCAGCCAGACACCAATTGCGCCGGTCTGATCATTGAGATTAATCCAGGCAAATTCTCCTCTCTCCAATGCTTCGCCGATTACTTCGCCTTCAATCGTCACGATTTTATTTTCATAATTTGCAGTATCTTCAATCAATTGACTGATGGTGACGGTGGAAGCAGCATAGCAGGTTGAGGCAGTCATCACCAGAAAAAGAAAGAGAACACCCAGGAAAATTACGCTTTTCTTGCCTTTGCGCATAGCTTTTTCATACCCCCGATGAAATATCCAATCATGCCAAAAACAGACAAAAATTCCAGTCTGCCCAGATACATCGCCAGAATATAATAGATTTTCATCAAAACAGGCATACCGGGTGCCGTAATCCCGATGGTCAGGCCTACATTACCGGTTACGGAAGCAGCTTCGAAGGCGGAATCCGCCAAAGGATAACCATAACAGGTACCCAAAGCGGTGCCAATGGTGAATAATCCGATATAGCACAGAATAATCAAAGCGGAAGCTTTCACCACCCTGTCCTCCAGAACATAGTCCTTAATATGATGGAATTTATAGATTCGAATGTTTCGTTCCGGTGCCAGCATTTTGCGAATATCCGCAAAAAAACCCTTGATTACCACGCCAACCCGCAGCCCTTTGAAACCACCGGCCGTCGAACAGGACGAACCGCCGATCAACATTACGATGACCATAATCAGGATACCGAAATCTCCCCATTCCAAAGCAAATTGTCTGGCGTAGACGTTGCTTAAGCCGGTTGTGGTCTGAGCCGATAAAATACTGTAAACAACCCGTCGGAACATCGAGACCGCATCCGTATAAACATTGAACTTCGCTAAGCCGATTACCGCGGCAAGCGAGGCAAAAAAAGCTACCATTAAAAAAACCTGTGTTTCGATATTTCTGATCAATTCCTTTTTGTTACCTTGCCAGACTGCATAATGCAGGCCGAAATTGAAGGAACCCAGGATAAAAAAGCAGATCGTAAGCGTTTCGTAAGACAAACTGTGGTAGTACATAATATTCTGTGAATTCGGCGCAAATCCACCGGTACTCCAGGAAGAGGCAAAGATAAAAAGCCCGTGAAAAAAGGCGGAGACCGGCTGCAAGCCGATCAGCATGCCATCGATCCATAACAACAAGGTTCCGATGGCAAGATAGACCAGGCTGATTTTCCAGATAATTCTCGCAGTACCTTTGACATTGGGAACCAATTCAATGTCTTTTGCTTCTCCCACATAAAACTTATAAGCTCCGCCGGTCTCTTTGACCAAAAATGAAAGCGCCAGCACCACAATGCCCTGTCCGCCCGCAAAGGTTAACAGGTGGCGCCAGAGATTCAACCCTAAAGACAGATGATCCAAATCCTGTATCAATAATAAACCGGAGGTGGTCAGCCCGCTCATGACATCAAAACAGGCATCCAGGAAAGAGCCGGTATGACCGCTCAAAAAATAGGGTATGGCGCCTGACACCATGGCGATCAGCCAGGACAATGAAGCCACGACAAAGCCATGCTTCCACTGCACATACAGCTTTTTTTCACGGGCCTCCCGGCCAATCAGCACAAGCGACAAGCCGATACTGATTGTAATGGCAATGCTGATCAGAAAATCGAGCACGGGGTTCAGTTCGTGAAAAAGGAAAGCCACCGAAAGCGGAATTAACATTAACAACGCAAAACCAATTGTGATATAACCGCTATAATAGCAGATGATTTTGCCATCCGGATACTTAACGTTAGAATGGACCATGATCTTACCTCATTACGATTGCTAGGGAAAGAAATAAAAATGCAGTGAATCCACCCACAAATAACAATTCAAATGCCAACCCAATAAAATCCTTTTTCATCTCATGCATTGGATGAGCTCCTGTTCCAAATCATTTTTTTAGTTCCGCTAAGCTTGCTTTATTGGCAATGATCAGGATATTATCCGATTCTAAAATGCGTGTATTGCCTCTGGGATAGATGACCTTTTCCTCCCGCAGGATTGAAATCAAAACACACTCGTCGGGTAAGACTAAGTCCTTGACCAATTGATCGCACCAGCTGTTGCTTTTCTCGATTTTAATCTCAGCCAGAATCATGGTACCCCGCTCCAAAACGTGTACGATTTTGAAATTGCCTTTATCAAACTCGTATTCAATTAAATTGGCGATGACTTCTGTGCTGCAGACTGTTTTATCCGCTCCCAACGCTTTAAACATCGGAATATTTTTGGGATTATTGACTCTTGTGATCGCTTCAGCAATCTGAAAACTGCTTTTGGCTATTTTACAGATGACTAAATTGACCTCATCCGTACCTGTTACGGCTGCAATCACTTCTGCTTGCTCAATTCCGGCATCTTTTAAGACATCAAGATCTGTGCCGTCTCCGCAGATAACAGAAATATCGACATCCTCGGCGATGGTACGGCAAACATCTTGATTTTTCTCGATCAATGTCACATCGTATTTTCTTTCTTTCAACGTCTTAACCAAATAATAGCCTACTTTGCCGCCGCCAATTACAATTGATTTCATGGATGACGCTCCTTTAAAGTGCTGCCAGCAAACGTTCCCGATCTTTTTTTCTGATCGTGCAGATAATCCTTTGCCCGTGTTCTGCGAACTCAGTTTTTTCTGGCAGAAGAATTGTGTTTCCCTCCCCGATTGCAGAAACGATACAGTGGTACTCTTCTTCAATTTCGCGCACGGCGATCCGTTTGGTGTGCCTGACGGCCGCATCGATGATTTCATATTCCGCATTTAAATCAAACAAAGAGGCTCCCCGCTGTAAGGCTAGCTTAACTTCCAGAATATCCAGTTCCAATTGGATCGGGTTGATGGTTTCGATCTGCAGATTATCATAAATGTATTTTCTGTTTGGATTCACAATCCGGGCAATGATTCTGGGAACCCGATAAACCTCTTTCGCGATCAGAGATACCGTAATATTGATGTTTTCATCTGCTGTTACGGCTAACAGGATGTCTGCCTCGTGAATGCCAGCTTCTGTTAAAATTTCATAATCATATTCGATTCCTTTAATTTTTACGCCATTGAACCCGCTGCCCAGTACATTCAGCCGCTCACTGGCTCGATCAACCACAGAAACATTATGCCCAACATCGGACAGATTATTGGCTAAAATACTGCCCAGCAAATCACAGCCAACAATGATAATGTTCATACGGATCCTCCTTTTGCTGACGGCAACGCCGCACCGGTCAAAATTTTAATTATCTCTGCTTCCTGATCAGCAGAGGCAATCAGTAGCAGAATATCACCTGCCAAAATCCGCGCATCGCCCCGGGGAATGAAATTTTCTTCCGCTCGAAGAATGCAGCTGATCATCACTTCTTTTGGCAGACTGATTTCCCATAACCTCTTACCGGTAATCGGTGAATCAGGCAGAACATTTACCTTCACTAGATTGATCCGGCCGTCAATAACCGGTATCAGTGTCGCACTATCGTTGATTGCCACTTGTTGTATGATCCGGTCCGTCACTGCGCCATCGGAACAAATCACTGAATCGATACCTGTTTTCGTAAAAAAGCTGATTTGGTTTTGGTCATGGACGATAGCTGCCGTATTTTTGACATGAAATACTCTCTTGCACAATTCACAAATGACAAGATTATCCTCATCCTTGGGGGTGAGAGCAATCGCCAAATCCGCGTCAGCAACATTTGCCTGCTGCAGAATGCAGGGTTTTGTGCCGTCCCCATTCACAACGAGCAGATGATCAATTTCGGTAAGCTTTAGGCAATCCTGATAACTGAGATTGACCGCTGTGACAGAATAACCTTTTCCGAGGAGAAAATGAGCAAGAAACTGTGCCTTACGCAATCCGCCAATTAAGAATGCCCTTTTCATTCAATTACCCGCTCCTTTTCAGGATCATCCAACAAGCGAATCAGTGCCGCGGCTGTCAATGCGCCGGGAGCTATGGTTTTGATTCCGAATTCCTGATAAACCTCAGCAAACTCCAATTCGTTTAGTTTCGCAATCACTTGTTCTATGCGGAAAATTTCTTTTGCCATCTGAGCAATCATTAAATTCGCCGTATCACTGTCGGTGGAAGCCAAAACAAAAGTGGCTTGTTCCATTCCGATCTCACGCAGTAGATCGAGGTCGGTGCCATCGCCAACCGCCGTTGCTCCGCTATAGGTCGGCGCTAATTTCAGCAACGATCTTGCTTCCCGATCCAAAACCAAAACTCTTCTTCCCCTTTCTGCTAAAGCGTTGGCAAAGCAGGCTCCCAGACAACCGCAGCCGACGATAATCGTGAAATCTTGTTTGGTTATTTTTACTCCCTGGTTTCTCAATCCGGTTCACCTTGCCTTTTTAAAACATGGCCAATACCATGCTCATCATATTCAATTTTGTAAGGATCTCTGGTTTCTGCTGCCATACAATCCCCTTCATCAATCAGATAAGGTCCGCGCAGAATCAAACTGCTGTAATGCTCTAAATTCAGCCTAGCCGGCAGATAGGTAGGGTCGAGCGCCCAGGCCGCCCGGAAATGCTTCATCGCTGCGGGATGGTTATTCTGATATTCCAATAGCACTCCCATCAGGTTATGCGGAACGGGAGAATGCGGATATTCTGCCATGGCGGAACGAAGCAGGCGTTCGCAGGCTGTATAATTCAGCCTTTCGCTCAAATCACGAAAGGAATCACACAGAACTTTCCGATTCCGCCTTTCTTCATCCTCATACTCGTTTTCCATTTTTCTTGCCTCCAAATATCTTATCTCAGAAAAAGCGCTTACATACGCCGTTTGCGGCTTTCCGATACGCTTGTTTGTTAACATAATAGTAACAAATTTGCTGTGAGAATGGTGTGAGAGTGGTGTTTTTATTGTGAGGATGCTGTGGGAATTTGGCTTTGTACAGAACAAAACCGCTTTGAATTTGCACTCAAAGCGGTTTTCCGTTGATTCTCATTCAGACACCAGCCTGTAACCGACACCGACTTCTGTCATAATATAGCGTGGTTTGGCCGGATCGGTTTCGATTTTTCTTCTCAACCCCGCCATCAGCGTTCTTAAAGCCTGCGTATCGCTGCCATATTCTGGTCCCCAAATTTCCTTGATAATAAAACCGGTCGTTAAGACTTTTCCGGCGTTTTTAAAGAATAATGCTAAAAGATTATATTCCATTGGGGTGGTATGCATCTCAATTTCCTTTAAAAATACCAAATGTTTGTCCAATTCGATGCGCAAGTCGCCAATTTGATAACAGTTGCGCGGTTGGTTCTTATTTTGCTGATATAAATGACGCAAAGCGACCCGAATACGAGCCAAGAGTTCGGTTGCAGAAAAAGGTTTTGTTAAATAATCATCCGCCCCCAGATCAAGTGCGGCGGCTTTTTCTTTATCCTGATCCCGCGCTGAGATCACAATAATCGGTATTTCAGACCATTCACGTAATTTTTTTATCACCTCCATGCCGTCAAAGTCAGGCAAACCAAGGTCGAGCAGCATCAAGTCTACCGGTTCGGAAATGAGAATACTCAAGGCTCCCTGCGCGGTGTGTTCACTGAAATAGTGATAACCTTCACTGTGCAGCGCATAGCAGATAAAATTGCGGATCTGGGTGTCGTCTTCCACTACAAGAATTCTTGCTCCTAAATCATCCATCTTGATTGACCTCCAGCGGTAAAGAAAAAATAAATTCCGCTCCGATTCCGTCAGAACGGTTATGAACTTCAATCGTTCCTCCATGTGCTTTGACAATCGCATCGCAAATGGAGAGACCTAAGCCAATTCCATGCTGCCCATCCGCCTGTTTTGTTTGTGAAATGTAAAACATCTGAAAAACATAAGGCAAATCGCTGGGCGCAATCCCTTCGCCGCGGTCCGCCACGGAAAATACTGCTTCTTTAGCGGCGCTATTCTGAAAAACCGTGATCTGGATTTCGTTCCCTTTTGCCGTGTGTTTTACGGCATTATCCAATAAATTGATCAAAACCTGTTCGATTAATTTCGCATCCATGGGAACAAGTAAAAGTTCCTCCGGAATTTTTACGGTTATTTCATATTCCGGAGCATGCTGCTTAATATGCTGTACCGCTGCTCCTATCACTTCCTCGACAGCCTCAAGCTGTTTTTTCAGAATCAATTTGCCTTCCTGTAAACGAGTAAGGCTCAGGATGTTTTCCACCAAAGAATACAGCCAATCCGCATCATTATAAATCACTTTCGCCAAATTATGCCGGGGATCGTTTGCGTTCGACATATCCATCAACATTTCGGCGGTACCCATGATCCCCGAAAGCGGAGTGCGTAAATCATGAGAAATCGCTCTCAGCAAATTGCCGCGGTAGCGTTCCTGGACCGTCTCTTCTCTGTATTTCTGCTTCTGCTGCGCCGAACGATACCGATCCATAGCCAAAGCGATACTTTCTGTCATGGAGCGAAGTAAGCGTGTCTGCGCTTCCGTCAGATCTGTCGCCCGTTTTTCAGGAATACGGATCAAACCAAGTACAGTATCCCGGCCAAAGATCAACCAATCATGAAATTCCTTACCGCTGACATTATCTGTCTGCAGCCCTTCGATTCGGTGCCTCAAATCTTCCGGGTCGGCAACCTCGCGGTCGATATGTTCGTCTTGAGAAATCTGCTGTACGAATTTCTTCTCCGGCAGACCATTTTCATCAAAGCACAGACAACCTGCCTGACACTGCATGACATCGCTGATGATTTTCACGGCGATTTCAGCAATCTCATGCATATTTTCCGCATCCGTCAAATGGTCTGTGAGCAGGTAAAGCGCTTTTGTTTCTGCTTCTTTTTCGTTTGCTTTGATTGCGCTTTGCTTTACATGAGATGTCAAGGCACTGGTAATTATTGCCGTGATAATAAAAACAGTAAAAGTAATCAGGTAGTTCGGATCGTAAACGGCTAAGGTAAAATAAGGGGCCGTGAAGAAATAATTGAAAGCAAAGGTTGCGATGATTGCCGCCAAAATACCAGAGGCATAACCGCTGGTTTGACGTGCTGTCAATAAAACCGCCAGCAGATAAACCATAATGATATTCGTTTCCGAAAAATGGATATAGCGAAACAAATAACCGACCAGGGAAGCCAGGGTCAGATAGGCACCAATATAAAGCACATTGCTGAAATCTTGATAATTTTTCTGCTGCGCAGCCATACAATCGCCCTCATCCTGCCATAAGAATCACCGCTGGAAAAAACCGGACTTTCTGTCCGCCGTTTATTTTCTGGATTAACCTGATTATATTCTCATATCGGCGCAGCGTCAATTGGTATTTCCTCTTTGCTGCCATTGCGCGCAATCACGTTTGGGGCAAGCGATTCCTGCTTGAGACAATCCACTGATTCAGATCAGGAGAGCGGCAAAATAGTCGGCTGATGTGCCTTCCGGGCACGGCATGCACTTGCTTTGCTGAAAATTGGCTCAGAAACAATGCCCCTTCAGCTGTAAGATAGCGGAAAAAATTATTTCAATGTCAATATCAATGTCTTTCTCAGTATAAATGGGAAAAAATTAGTAAACAGCTCAGTAATCAATACTTAAGAATTTTTTAATTTTATGAAAATTGATTTATCTTGTAGCATTCTATAAAAATAAAATTAAGAGCAACGCTTAATATTTATTAAATATTTGTATTTTATAATAATCAGCATTCTTCATTTTATTCTGTATAAATATTTTCGTGTTGAACGCTGTTGTTTTCCGGTTCAATTGACATTTAATTGAAGTATTGCTATACTGCGTATTAATAGGAGGTGACGAATCTATGAAAATAATATGAACGCACTTCACGATCGGCTCTGCCTGATAAAATCGGCAAATTCGAGGCCGGAACGCGGTTTCTATCCTTATTTTTAGAAAGTAGGTGAATCATAAGTGGCTGCTTTAAAAACCTCAATCAAAGCAATTTTCGGTTCATGGCTGAACACTGATCCTTCCAACAACTTAGGCCTGACAACTTTCATTTTTTTTATTGTTTTTTCCGTCTTACTCGCAATCATGATCAGGAAAGCCCAAAGTAATGAAGCGATGCCGAAATTGCGTCGGGTAGCCGGTCTGGATGCTATCGACGAAGCAATCGGCCGGGCCACGGAAATGGGTAAACCGGTACTCTATAACCTGGGTATGAATAGTTTCTCCGCTCCTACCTTTGCCTCTCTTGCTGTATTGGGGTATGTTGCCAAACGGATCGTACGCTATGACACACGAATCATTACGGTCATGCGCTATGCGGTCGTCTTGCCGGTGGCGGAAGAAGTTGTTCGGCAAGCTTATATCGAAGGTGGTAAGCCGGATATGTTTCGGCAGGACGATGTGCGTTTCTTATCCGAAGAGCAATTTGCTTATGCTACCGGTACTGTTGGTATTATTCAGCGGGATCTGGTTGCTGCCAATATCATGGTCGGAAACTTTCTGGCGGAATCTCTCATTTTTGCCGAAGCCGGTACGCAAATTGGGGCGATCCAAATAGCCGCCACCAGCAACAACGTACAGACTCCTTTCTTTATTGCGGCCTGCGATTATACTCTGCTTGCGGAGGAACTCTATGTAGCCAGCGCCTATCTATCCCAGGACCGCGTGAAAACCGCAACTTTACTGGTGCAGGATTATATCAAGCGCGGATTGGTGATCATTATCATACTTGGTATTCTGTTCTCCAGCTTTGGCAGCAGGCTGATCAACGATCTGCTTACATTATATTGAGGAGGGATGATAAATGCATAAAGCATTACCAGTCGCGATTACTTTTATAACCGGCGCAATTATGATTCTGCAGTCCTACCTCAATATTGAATTTTTATATAATTTTGTGCAGAATTATCTGACGCGCGCCGTCACTGTTTCCACAGCCTGGGCCATCGGTTTAGGTGCTTTGAATATTATACGGATTCACGGTCGCCGTATTCGAGTAAAACGGGCAAATTACGGTTACAGTATCATAATGCTCGTCACATTTTTTATTTTTCTCTTTGTCGGCCTCTTTATGGCCAAACACAACTCCAGTAACTTATATTTATTCCTCTACAATAACATTCTGCAGAACTTGAGTGCAACCATGTATTCCGTTTTGGCCTTCTATATTGGTTCTGCTGCTTACCGGTCATTCCGTGTTCGCAGTTTAGATTCCACTTTGCTCTTGCTCACTTCAGTCGTCGTAATGCTTGGAGCCGTCCCCGTCGGTGAAGCAATTTGGTCTGGTTTTCCTGATTTATCCAGTTGGATTGGCTCAATCATCAATACATCCGTATTGCGCGCGATGTCAATTGGTCTGACTCTTGGCGCCTTGACTCAGAGTATGCGCACATTAATCGGTATCGAACGCGGCCATTTAGGCAATGAGTAAGGGGGTATCGTTATGGAAAACTTCATTCGAAAAATGAACAATTTGGATCGCCGCATTATTTATCTGATTCTGTTTTTGGCGATGGCGATACCGATGTTTTTTACCTTAGGTTTACCAATCAATATTAACACTTATACTCAGGATGCATTTGATATCGTAGATCAATTGCCCGAAGGTTCTGTTGTTTGGTATGGCTGTGAATATTCAGCTTCGCAAATGTCCGAATTAAAACCAATGCTGACTACGCTTGTCAGTATGTCTCTGGACAGAGGTCATCATATCTATATTGCTTCTTCCTGGGCGGATGGCTGTACGCTCGCTTCTCTTTGGCTGAAAGACGTGTTTGCCGAAAAAGGCGCCGTTTCCGGTGAGGATTACGTGATCTTTGGTTATCGACCCAGTTTCAACTCCACGATGGAAAAAGTCCGTTCCAGTATCATTGATGCGATGTCCGATCGGGATCAGGAAGGTAATGTTTTATCGGAAATGCCTATTATGAAATTCTTTAAAAAAGCGAGTGACATCGATCTTGTGGTTGCTTTCGACTGCGGCAGTCCCGGAACCGACGACTATATTGCTGTCTGGCGCGCTCAGGGTGAAGTAAACACAATCATCGCTTGTGTTACCGGCGTCGAACAGCCGAACCAATTAGTCAAATATGACGCAGATCTTTTGCAAGGCGTAGTAGCCGGTATGAGCGGAGCAGCCCAGGTGGAAACGCTTGCCGGCCTGCCAGGTACCGCTACCAAAGGTATGGATTCCCAGGGTCTGGCGCATTTAACAATCATTCTGCTGATGCTCGTCGGAAATATCGCCTATATTATTGGTAAACGCAAAGGTTACAAAATTTAGGAGGTGAGATTATGACCGTCTCCAATGAAATTATCAACTCGTTGAAGCCTTTTGGTACATTTTTAGGAGCAATGCTGACTTTAGGAATTTTGAGTATCTTGTATAAAGAGAATCCTGTGTATCGAATATGCGAACACATCTTTGTAGGCGCTGCCTCGGCGCATGGCATAGTGACTACTTTTGCCAATACGATCAAACCCGGCATCCAAGTCAACATGATTCAAAAAGGTCAATGGTGGGAATTGCTGGCAATTGCAATCGGTCTGATGATCTACTTCCAGCCTATTAAAAAATTAACTTGGATTTCCCGCATCCCGATGGCGTTATGGCTGGGCTATAATGCGGGCTATGCACTGACAATTCGTACGGCGATGCCTCTATTCTCAAACATTACCAGTTCCTTTAAGGATATCTGGGTCATTGAGCAGGGCGGGTTTAATTTCCTGTCTTCCTTGAATAATCTCATTTTCATTGTCGCTCTGATCTTGACCATGGTCTATTTTTTCTTTAGTGTTGAGATGAAGGGACCAATGGTCAAAGCAAGTCAACTGGCCCGTGCTTTTATGATGATCGCTTTCGGATATTCCTTTGGCTCTACCTTAATGAGCCGTGTTTCTCTCTTCTTGGGTCGGCTGCAGTTCTTATTTTCCGATTGGCTGGGTTTGCTGTAACGGCAAGCCGCGGCCAGGCACAAACAGTCTGAATCAAAAGAGCACCGATGGCAAATGAACTGTCTGCCATCGGTGCTCTTTTATTTTGTCTAGCGAAGCTCATTCACTTTGAATTGGAACAGCTCCGGACGGTTGTAATGTCCGGTCGGGTCCCAGTCGAATTTAGACTGGCTGATTTGATCCAGATCAACTTCAGCGGTAAGAATGCCGGCCCGATCAAATAAAGGTCCCGCCACATACTCACCGTAAGGGTTGATGATGCAGCTGCCGCCCCGGCACATCACTTCCGGTTGGCTTGCGAGATCCTTGTAATATTTCAGATCGGTGGGATACATCGATTTTTCCACATATTGATTGCCGGCAATCACAAAACATCTGCCTTCGAAGGCGATATGCCGCAAGGTCGCCTGATAGACTTCTCTTTGGTCGGCAGTTGGCACGATATAAAGGTTGACACCTTTCAGATACATGGCCATTCTGGCCAAAGGCATATAATTCTCCCAGCAGATCAGAGAACCCATTTTACCGTAGGGTGTCTCGATTACCGTCATGGTTGATCCGTCATCCTCACCCCAAATGACCCGTTCCCCGGCCGTCGGTTTCAACTTTCTGTGCCGGCCTAAATAACCCTCGGGACCAAAGAATAAATTACTGCAATAAAGCGTGCCATCCAGCCCGTTGCCATTCTTTTCGGTCACGCCGATGGAGAGATAAACCTGCAGTTCTTTGGCAAGTTCAGCCAATCTGTCTACATCCGGGCCGGGTACCGCTACTGCATTCTCATAGTATCTCTGGAAGTCTTCTCTGGCTTCGCTGGTCCGACTGCCGATCACCATACCGAAGCTCAGTCCTCTCGGATAGCAGGGAATGAAACTTTCCGGAAAAACAACCAGTTTCGCTCCGCCGGCGGCAGCCTCACGGCTGAGCTGAATTGTCTTTTCCATTGTCTTTGCCAGGCAAAACAGCACCGGCGCTTCCTGAATCACTGCTATTTTCAATCTTCTTTCCATCTTTCACAGCCTCCCTTTCTTTGATACAGTCCCTAACAGCCAAGAATTAATTCTTTACCGCAACTCAACGCAGCGACAGCAGCAAGAAAACACCGCAGGCTGGTTCATTCGAGCTGCCTGTTTTGCAGACCGTTCTCCGGTCTGACTTAGAATTGGTTGCTTGTTCCCTTTTTCATCATCCGATAACGCCAGGCAGCAAGGCATGCGGCAAATACCCAACTTGCCATTTCCACCACCGCGATCACATCGAAACCCAAACGATCCACCAACAGATAGGAGAGCCCCACCCGCATAAACAAAGCTGCAATGGCGCAAGAAGAAACAAAAATCACATCCTTACAGACCTGCAGATAAGCCAGCAATACTTCTTTAATCCTTCTTCCGCTCGCTGACGGTCGGCGGCACCTAAGCTTTGGCCGGTAAAATTGTCACAGCCGCAGCAATATTGGTTGCCGGCAGGACAATCAGTGTGTCGATTTTATAAGCAGTCGTGACCGCGGTGACCGCATCATAACCCAATCCGTTGCGGACATTCTGCAGCAGCAGGCTGCCGCCGGAGGAAAGAAAAGAAAGCAGAACACGCGGCAGGCTGAGCCTTAGGCCTTCCCGGAAAAATCAGCAAATCAATCGCAGCGCGGGAGGGTTGAAATAGAAAGTCCCGCAGCATTTTACGCGTCGCCAGAAGTAAAAGGAAGGCGGAAAGCATCTGTGACAATACAGTTGCCCGGGCCGAACCGGCGATTGCCGCCTGAAATCCCAGCACAAAAATCAGATTCAGGCTGATATTAACGATACTGGTAATGATTAAGGCAGAGAGCGGCGTTTTGCTGTCTCCGAACTATAGCACAGTCACAGTGACTTATCAAGATTTTAGCGCCAAGACAAAAAGGCATACGATCAATGGCTTTGATTGCCGGATTTTTTCTCTTTATCGGCAGAAAATCATTGGATCCAGGCAAAAAAGAGAGGAAGCCAGGCCGCCAGCATAGAAATACAGTCAGAAGCTGACACTTGAATCTGATTCTTCAGTCCGGGCTAAAGCCGGATTCCGATGTATCTCTTTTTTTCCGATTTTGACAACGTCCCGATCAGCTAAAAGCAAAGAAGGATCCTGCATTGGGATTTTTTCACCGTTCAATTGAACAGCCCAGCCGCAGCAGACGCATGAAGTCGCTCTTGCTTAGCACAAAACCGATAGCGATCAGCTGCAAGATGAGATCCGGCAGGTTTGCCCGCTTGGCTGTCAGGCTGAATTTCCGCATAGGGATTTCCTTTTTCGTGAAAGCAGTATCATCCTGGCGCTTTGCGTTTGCCATCCCCTGGCGTTTTTTAGCTATCCAAGCGAAGACTTTTACCAATGATAATGCACCCAGAAGGAGGAACAGACAATGAACGATTCCGCTATGGAAACACTCTTATGCCAAAATATTCCTGATATGATCGAATTCATCCAAAAGTCCGTCCAAATCAAAAGCTATTCCGATCAGGAAGCTGAGTTTGCTCATTTCCTGCTGCGGCAGATGGAGAGGCTTGGATATGAAGAAGTATTGATTGACGCGGTCGGCAATGTGGTGGGACGCATCGGCAGCGGTCAGAAAATCATCCATTTTGATTCTCATTTGGATACCGTGCAAGTCATGGATGCCGAACAATGGCAGGTCGCTCCCTTCAGCGGTAAAATCGTCGACGGCCGGCTCTATGGCCGCGGTTCCGTCGACATGAAATCCGCTCTGGGCGCTTCTGTCTACGCGGCAGCTTTCGCCAAACAATTGGGATACCTGGAAAATAAGACGGTCTATGTCACCGGCAGTATCTGTGAAGAATACTGCGACGGGGAGAATCTGAAACACTTCTATCAGCAATTCGGGCTGAAACCGGATTATGTCATTATCTGCGAACCTTCGAATAACCTGATTTGTCTGGGCCATAAAGGGAAAGCGCAGCTGCGCATCACAACCCACGGCGTCTCTGCCCATGGGTCAGCGCCGGAAAAAGGCATCAACGCGGTTTATGAAATGGCAGAAATCATTCAGCGCGTCGAAGCGCTGAATCAAAAATTGTCGGCTGTGCCTGCGCCGCACGGTACGATCGTTTTATCCGATATCTCCTGCGTCAGCGCCTCGCTCAATGCTGTCCCCAGCGAATGCAGTATTTACCTGGATCGCCGTCTGCCCTGGGGAGAAACCTTAGATCAGGTGGAAGCGGAAATGCGGCAGCTGATCAGCGGAAAAAATGCCTCCTGGCAAGTCGGCACGCTCCGTCACACCACCTGGACAGGTGCCAAGCTGGTCTATCAGCCCATGCATAACCCCTGGCGAATTGATACAGCTCACGAACTGACACGCGTTTGCCGGCAAGCTTATCAATCGGTCTTCGGCAGTCTGCCAACTCAGTATGAGTACTGGGATTTCGGTACCAATGCCATCACACCGGTTGGCATGGGCATTCCAACCATCGGCTTTGGTCCCGGCGATTATAAACTAGCGCACATGCGAGATGAAAACTGTGAGATCAGTCAAATCAACGACGCCTGCAGGATGTATCTGCAGATCATCAAAAAGCTCTGATATCGTCTGTCCTAGATATAACAAACGGGACGACGGCCTCTCGCTTCGAGACAGTTGTCCTGTTTGCTTGTTAGCGTGATTACTCTGCTTGACGATTACTCTGTTGAGCAAAAAAGCCTCTCTCGATCAATTCATGCTGCCAAAAACCGAGGAATGCACAAGCTTCTGCAACCTGAGCGGCATCATTCCGGCAATTTTCCAGTATCGTCAGGCTCAGCGTCTCACCGGAACTCCAATTCAGGCAAATTGCCAGCTGCACAATCAAATAACGGTTTTTGCCGGCTTCGGAAGATAACTTGGCAGCAAGCTGCTCGCCAAGCGATGCTCCTTCCAACTCCAACTTGAGAGTGCCGCCATTTTTATATCGCAAAACCGCAGAGCAGACCAGATCAGACAAGACACCCTGATCAATATCGAGCTCCTGCGGTTTGCCGAAACCTTTATTGACAACGAGTTTTAATTTTGAATCGTCCGGTTTAAAATAGACCGCATACTTATCCTGACCAAATTCATTCTTCTGGAAAGCAAGCGCCGGCAGCGGCAGAAAACCTTCGCTCTGCATCTTGCGAACGAAATTCCGGCGATATTCTTCCGATATTTTCCGATCCGCTTTGCGCTGCCGGGCTTCCCAGGTCGCCAGGAAAAGGCCAAAATATAAGATGCCGCCGCCCATCAGAAAACCCATCAGACAAGTCAGATCAAAGCCGCTGTTGATAACCGCAAAAATATCCATCACACAAATAAATGCGCCAAAAAATGCGATCAAAAGTCCTGGTATCGTTCTGCTCAAACCGTGTTCCTCCCAGCCATATTGTTTCCCTCACCTTTCGGCATGAATCCCGACACATCCTCCCCCTCAAAAGCTGAGCCAGCAAAAATCGTCAGCCTGTGGCAGCGGTTCTGCTTGTTTATGGTTTTTGCGGTAAGCCAATTGCAGCCATCAGCGGCAGAGTTTGCGCAAAATGATACCGATGTCTGTATGATCAAACCAAACCGGCTCTTAGTGGAAAAGATTAGCTTGTGATAAGTTGTATGGCGGCTTTCCGGAATAATCACCTTGAAACCTTGTTCAAAAGCGTTTTGCAGGTTGCATCAATACCGTATTCCATCTGCCTGCCGGCCGGTAAAATGGTGCGAATCTTTCGATAGTGCCATAACCACGAAAGAAACACTCACCGGATCCGGCACCGCCGTCAGGACGATTGCCGATCTGTCGCAAATGACAATCAAAACAAATATCGACGAAAACGACATCTCCGGGGTCAGCGTGGGCATGCCGGTGCGTGTTTCTTTCGAGCAAACGGAGGGTCCGGTTTATCCGGATGCACAATGTGCTCGGCTATGATGTCAGTGATATCGGCCCCAGGAAGATGGCGGGCAGGTTGTTTTCCTGCTTGCCAAATAGTTTTTGATTGGAAAAGAAGCTGCAGCAATTTCTCGTTTTGCTGCAGCCCCTTTATTTTAAGCCTTTTTCTGTTTTAATTTGGTGATTTCTGTTTCGACTTCTTTTGCACCTTCAGCATAGAATTTCTCTTCGTCGGGAGCCAATTCTTTCAGCAGTCTGAGGAATTCGCCTGCATGGACTTTCTCTTCATCGGCAACATCTTTTAGCACTTCGATGGCCAGTTCATTGTCGGTGGATTCTGCCAATTGCAGATAGAGCTGAATCGCCTCATACTCTGACGCAACCACGAAGCGTACTGCCCGAATCAATTCTTCTTTGCTGAGCATTTGTTTCCTGGCGAGACCGGAAAACGGTTGACCAAAATCAGGCACTGGAAAACACCTCCTCTTTTAATGGACAAGACCAAACCGGTATTGAACTCAATGGGAACAGATGCTTACTACTTTCTTTCAAGATCGTTGCAAATCTCTCCGGATCTTTCCCAGCATCTATGTTTATTATAAATTAATTACAGCTTATGTCAAGATTTTTTTATTCTTCCGCCGGCAGGCAGCCTTTTTTTTGACACTCGGCACAATAACCATAAATATCCAATTTATGACCGGTGATCACGAAATTCGTTTCTTCTGCCAGAAGCTCTTCATAACGCTGCAAGGGACAATCCTCAATTGCCAAGACTTTTTTGCAGCCAAGACAAACGAGGTAATGCCGATGCACCAGCCGATTGATCTCATATAAAGTGCTGTTTTCTCCTGTCATTGCCAATTTATTGACCAATTCTTTTTCACACAAATAAGCAAAATTACGGTAAATCGTTGATAAATTGGCGGGAATGTTTTTTTCCTTCAACTCAATATAAACTTGTTCGGCAGTGATTGGCCGCTCACTTTTTTTCAGTATTTCAAGAATCGCCGCGCGCTGCTTCGTGCTTTTCAGTCCGCTTTTTTTTAATTCCTCGTTGTAATCCTTATTTTGCATTTGCTCTCCCTTTGTCGCTGCGATGGATTTACTGCACCGCCATGCGGCGGCGCTGCCATCTCTCGCGGGCAGACCGGATCATATAGACCAGAAAATAACAGGAAACCGACAGGATCACAATCACCGCGCCGGAAGCAATATTCCACTGATACGATAAATATAAACCGGCAAGACAAAAGACCGTGCCAAGCAAAACCGCATACAGCATACGCTGATGCAGCTGTTGAGTCAGCAATCCTGCCGTTGCCGCAGGTGCCGTCAGCAAGGCCAGCACAAGAATAATGCCGACCACCCGAATCAGCACGACCACGCTCAGGGCAACCAGGATCAGCAGCAAATATTCCAGCCAGGTTGTCTTTACTCCAAGGATGGAAGCAAATTGTTCATCAAACAAATAAGCTTTCCAGTGATGATAGAACAGCATTACAATCAGCGTAACCAAAGCGGCAGCGACAGCGGTTAAGCGTAAATCCGACTTGGTGACGGAGAGGATATTCCCGAACAAATAGGAGTTGAGATCCGGCGGATAACCGGGCATCAGGGCAATAAACAAGATCCCGAGCGCCATACCCAGCGACCAAAACAAGCCGATGATGATGTCGGCACGCGCTCCGCCTTTTCGATTGATATAACCGATGCCAAAAGCAGCACAAACGGCAAAGAAAAAGGCGCCAAGAATCGGTTCAAATCCCAGCAGATAACCCAAACCCACCCCACCGTAAGCCGTATGGGCAATGCCACCGCTCATCATCACCAGTTTTTTCTCCACAATGATCACACCAATGATTCCGCATACGATACTGGCCAGAATGCCAGCCATTGCGGCATTCTGCATAAATTGATAGTGTAAAATTGCATTAATCATTTTTGAAACCCTCTTGATGCTCTTTCAGCATCCGGTGCGGTACGCCATGCGCAATCAAATCCACCGGGCAGCCATACATGGTATTGACCACCCCTTCGGTCAATTCCGGCTCGCCGTGATAAACCAAACGATTATTCAGACAAGCCAGCCGATGCACCTGCGAAGAAACCGCGAGCAGATCATGCGTCACCAAAATAATCGTCATATTTCGATTTAAATCGGCCAGCAAGCTGTAAATCTGACTGCTGGAATTCGTATCCACGCTGGCAGTCGGTTCATCCAGCAGCAAAAGCTTCGGTTTGACCGCCAGCGCCCGCGCAATCAGCATCTTTTGAAATTCGCCGCCGGATAATTCCGTGATCTGGCGATTTGCCAGTTCGTAAATACCGACTTTCTCTAAAAGTGCCTCCACTTCCATTTTATCCTGCTTACTGTACCGGAAAAAAGGCTTCAATTCGGCTTTCAGCTTGCCGAATAAAACCACCTCGCGCAGCGTGATGGGAAATAATTTATCGATCGCAGAAAATTGCGGCACAAAACTGACCAATGATCTGTTCTGTGCTATTTTTTTGCCATAAATTGTTATTTCACCGCTGGTGATGGGAATCAAGCCGAGTATTGCTCTCAAAAGCGTCGATTTTCCGCCGCCGTTCGGTCCGATGATGCCGAGATATTCCCCCTCTTCCACATCCAGGTTAATCTCGGTGACCGCCGGTGTTTCCCCGTAATAGACCGTTAAATTCTCGATATGAACTGCTGTGCTCAATTGGTAACCCCCGCAATCGCTTCCGCCATACTCTCGAGATTTTTCAGATAATCGGCCGCCAAAGGCGCCAGTTTCCTCGTCGTACCGCCAATTTCCTCGGCAAACGCTTCGGATTGCCGACTGTCAATCTCTTCCTGATAGAAAATAACTTTGATTTTTTCCCGCTTTGCAAGATCCACCATTTCCTGCAGATGCTTCGCCGTGGCTTCTTTGCCTTCTTCTTCCAGAGCATACATGGTGAGACCATAATCTTCTGCAAGATAGCCAAAAGCAGGATGGTAAACGATGAATTTCTTCGCTTGCATCTTTTCCACCGCAGCGCTGATTTTCTGATCCAATGCCTGCAATTCCCTGATATAGCTTTGCGCATTGCTTTGGTAAACAGCTTGATGCGCCGGATCAAGCCCGCTGACTTCCCGCGCAATTGTTTCAATCATGATCACAACCCGGCGGGGGGACAACCAGATATGCGGGTCACGTTCACCCGTGGCAAACATCCGATCGGGATAAACTGCGGCTGCTGCTGTCGCCAAAGCAACCACTTTGAGGTCTTGTGCATTGGGTAAAATACTTGCCGCTTCGGTCGGCACACCAATCGAAAAATAAAGACTGGCTTGACTGAATTCCTGCATTTGCTGCGGAGTGGGTTCATAAGTTTCCGGACTGCTGCCGGGTGGGATCATCGTAATGATATCCACAAAATCGCCGCAAACCGCCTTGACAAACGTTTGCTCCGGCACAATACTGACCGCGACTTTCAATTTACCGTCAACAACCTTTGTTGGTTTTGGCATCGTGTTGCATCCTGCCAACACCAGAAAAAGCATGATGACTAGACCGCTCAGCCTTGCTTTGCTTTTGAAACAATGATTCATTTTTCTTTCTCTCCCCCGGAACAATTCTAAACGCAAACGCGTCTCATTTGCATTTATTAATTATACTACACAGTTGAAAAAAAGGCAAGCTGTACCAGGTACGAAAAAGTCAATGGAAAATTGCTGAAAAACAAAAAGCAGACGCCGGCTGCCGGTTTTTTTAAAACCGGCAGCCGGCGTGACCGAAAAA
>JAJFTT010000034.1 GCA_021372785.1 Negativicutes bacterium
GCAGGCGGTTTCCCGCAGGCGGTTTCCCGCAGGCGGTTTCCCGCAGGCGGTTTCCCGCAGGCGGTTTCCCGCAGGCGGTTTCCCGCAGGCGGTTTCCCGCAGGCGGTTTCCCGCAGGCTGATCTTCTTTTTTTGTCCGGAAAAATCTTCAGCGTTGATCCCGGCGGCAGAGCACATCAAGCCAGGCTTGTTCATACATCTGCTGCGGCCAGCTTTGCCGCGCTAAGGGACGGCCGCGCAGATCCAGCATCAGACCGCTTAAACCGCCGCGAACGGTGACGCGCAGTTTGTCCGATGGCCATCTGGCGCCGTTATGGGCGGAGATTTGCAGTTGAGCCGTTTCTTCTTTGCCGAGAGGAACAGCCAGCAGTTCGCCCCAATGCCCTTCCACTTTGATTTCGCGGCCGCTGTCCGTCCTGCCCTGCACGGTCAGGGCGGTTTGACCGAGCACTCCGCTGCCTGCCGGTGCCAAAGCGCAGCCGAGCGGGATCAGGCAGTCCCGATCTAAAATATCCAGCGCGCCGTTTTCATCATTTTGTGAGAAAATTCCCAGGTGCGGCAGCATAAAGACCGAATCGACCATCAGTTCGGTCACACCTTCCGGCTGAAAGGCATCCAGCAGCATCGCTGCCGCCTGACCGCGCTCCGGCGCATTGGAGAGGACACCGCCGGAGCCGATGATGGTATCGAAAATATCAATGGAGAGTTCCTGGCTGGCATCCGTCAGACCGTTGGAGAAGAGACCCTTAGGTTTCTGAATCTTGGCAATAGCCCGGTGATCTTCAAAAGAGAGCCGCAGCGCTTCGCGTCCGACGGCCTGTTCTACCTGCAAATCTTCCGGCGTGGCGGGAATGGTAGTGGGATAAATCAGTTTATTGCCGATCCGGTTCATCATCGTCGCTGCCGTCAGATTTTGATTGGGCAGCCAGCGCATCAGATTTTCAACACCGGCGGTTGTAGCAACATTGCCGATGCTGTAACTCATACCGTAATTGGCGCTGACCGTGCGGACATAAAATCCATTGACGACGGAAAAAACATCGGTGGTGGCGCCGCCGATATCGACGCAAAGGATATTCTTGCGCCGATGACCGGCGTAGCGCATCAGGATTTCACCAACCGCGGTGGGAGTCGGCATTAAGGGTGTCGTTGTGATTTCTTTGAGGCGGGCATAACCGGGAGCATGAGACATGACATGCTCGATGAATAGTTCATGAATCGCTTCTCGGGTAGGAGTCAGGTTTTCTTCCTGAAAAGAAGGCCGCAGATTATCAACTACTTTTAAGGTAAATTGCTCACCCAAAAGATCCTCCACCAAATCAACGGCTTTCGAGGTACCGGCGTAGATGATTGGCAAGGTGTATTGATAGCCGAATTTTGGTTTTGGCTGAGCCGAACGGATAAAATCGCACATTTCAATTAAAAAAGAACCCGGTTCGGCGCCTTCCACACCGCCGGACAATAAAATCATGTCCGGTCGCAGCGTGCGCAGGCGTTCCATGCGCTGAAAAAGCGTGCGCCCGTCATCCGCGGCAAAGACATCCAGAAGCACGGCGCCGCCGCCCAAAGCGGCTCGCTGAGCGCTTTCCGCCGAAATACGGCTGACATTTCCGCAGACGACCATTTGCAGACCGCCGCCGGCAGAGCTGGTGGAAAGATACTGATCGGTGGTTGGCGTCAGCCCCTGACCGGCATCCTGCAGCAGTTTTCGGCCGCTGCGGTCTTCCAGCATTTGGATCGCCCGCAGGACCCCGATCATCACATCGGCATAAGGCGCTTCCACGGTGGTAGCCGATTCTCCCCGGCTGAGCAGATGCCATTTGTTTTCTATTTTTTCAAACAGCAGCGCTTTGGTTGTGGTGCTGCCAACATCAGTGATAATTATGGTTTCATGCCCGGACATGCCACAGTCACTCCTTTCGCGCTCTGCCGGTCGGAATATTGATGCTGTTCCCAAAAAGCCTCATGATCCCCATACAAGACCAGACTGCCTTTGAACCGGCTGCTTTTTTTAGCAAAACCGAAGCGACCGAAGAAGCTGCTTTGTTGTTGCTCCAGCACCAGCAATTGATTTTCCTGCAGTTTTTGCCAAAGGGCTGCGGCGATTTCCTGAAAGAGAAAAACCAATTGCTGTGCCGTGAAGCTTTGCTCCGCTGCCTGTCGGACAGTTTGGCTGATTTTTTCCCGCAGCAATTCGGCGGCGGCGGCCCAGGCAAACCATTGCGCCGCCAGTTGCTCTGTGCTGATGCGGGGGATTGCCACAGCGACATCATTACTGGCGGTATAACCAAAATGATATAGAATGTCGTTGCCTTTGCTGTAGACCAGTAATTTTCCCGCTTCATCCATCGTCCGCAGCATCTGCATAAAGGCAGGCTGCCTCAGTTCTGCCAGCAGTTTCTGATTTTGCACGAGACCGGGCGCCTGAATATGAATCAAAGTCACCTTGCCGCCATAAGGTAAGCTCAGGCAAAGCCAGGGCGCTTTGTGGTTGGCTGCATCTTTCAGATCGGTTGTCTGCAGAGCTTCCGGAATCGGACAGCCGGCTGCCGCGCAAGCCTGCAGCCAGAGCGGCCAGAGCTGCATTTGAATCCCGGCGAATCCTACCAAACCGCTGAAGAGGGCGGCATCGTTAGGGAATTTCTCTTGTTTTATTTTCAGCAGCGCCGGTGTCCAGAGTTCAGCCAGGACAGCAGCCGGCGATTCTTTATCCAAGACCATCCTGATCACCCCATAATTTCTGGCAGTTTTGCACCGGTACCGCCAGGCACTCGCCCTGATCCAATTGAATCAGAGCAAGCGAGGCATTGGTCCCGGCAGCGGTTGCCTGTAAGTCTGCGCTGATGGCAGCGACTCTGCCGATTGAACCGAAATGCGGTTCACGGATAAGAATTACTGCGTCATTCACTTGCAGATTCAAGGCGGTTGGGATCGTTTCTTTGGTATCGAGCGGGATCTCTTCGGCTAAGGGGATGAGAATTTCCGGCCGAATCACCCCGGCGCGCAGCTGAGTGCTGCCATCGATGGCTGCAAGCAAGCCGGCGTGCTCCGCTATTTGCCGATAGGTTTGCTGCGGCATGGCGCTGCCGAAGCCCTGCATCATGATCACAGTAAAGGGCAGTTCCATGCGCTGGCCCATGACCATTAAGGGTTCTTCATGACTGAATTTCCCCAGGACCTCCTGGTCCAGACTGCCGACGATCAAACCGCTGATTTCCAGTTGCTCCAAGCGGCGCAAGGCGGCCAACGTGACGCCGCCGCGGGCCAGCACAATAGACCCCCTGATTTGTTCGGGCAGGTCATCGACATCCAAGTCGCGGTCTTCCGCTAAAAGCGGCAGCAACTGACCAACCTGTTCGCCGCCAAACCCCATCACACCCTGATAACGGTAGCCGTAGCTTTCTACGACCAAAGCGCCGTTCTCCGAGGTCTCTTTGATTACCCCGTCCAGATGGGCCAGCAATTCGGTTGGCTGATAAAGCGGAGCCAGAATCAGGTAGCCTTCCGTGGTAGAGATTTCCCGGATTTTACCGACGGCAGGCGCCACGATGGGCGGTTTCCGATTGCTGATCAAAACTCTGCCCCGATCGACGACAGAGCCTTGTTTGACCGTCAGTCCGGCGGCAAAGGCCAGCTTGGACATTCCCAATTCTTCCGCCCGATACCAGATTGGTTCTTTGGGCCCGGCCGGCAGAGGCTCCCGGATGAAAACATTACCCAAAAAACGGGAGATCAGGGCTATATAACCTGAAGTCGGACTGACCAGATAGGTATGCGTATAAAATTCGCGGTTTTCAGCCAAGATATCCCCCTGATTGATCCAGTCATTTAGATTTTTAGCCATTTTTTTCTGGATATGCAAAGAATCAATGCCCAGCGCAGCCGCGACATTGCAGCGCACCATCTGACCGGGAATGTAGTCGAGTTTTCCGATCACATCATCATGCCGCACGCGCTGGCCGGGTTTTGCCAGCAATTGGCCTTGTGCCACCAAACGGCGGGTAACCTGTATTTTTTCTTTCAAGCAAAAAACCTCCTGAGGTCTCGAGACTCTGACAAAAAATAGAGCTGCCCAGCAGCCGGAATCATTCCTTCTATAACAGAAGAAATGTAACACAGATTATTCGCTTTGACAAGAATTTTTAACGGTAATTTTTGATATAATAAGAAATATCCGCAATAGTTTTTCCGGGTTTGACCGGGTGGCTTTGCCAGTGAAAGGCTGGTCTGACAGGATGAGAACGGGTTTTTATTACCGGGACTGTCAATATCCGTTCAATCCGGAAATGATCGGGCTGCCGCAGCCATATCAGGATGTCTTCGCCGTCTCTCCGCAGGCTGTGACTGATAATTTTGCCCCGGCGCGGCGGCAAAAAAGCTATCTTTCTTTGCTGCAGGTTGCTTAGGCAATTTTGCACCGGTCCGATGCCGCCTTCTTAACCTGCACCTAGACAGCTTTGGAACAATTTGATGAGAAAGCAGCGCCTTTTCGGGCCCTGGTGACTTATTTCTACGTAGAATTCCGCCAGATCATCACCGTCACGGACGAAGCAGGGGCTTTTCCACAATGGCAGGCTCGGCTTTTTTAGCCAACGGCAGTAGCGGTCCAGGTGTGATTGCGGAGGAAACCGCCTACTGCAAATTGCATTTGGTGCCAAAACAATTGCGGAAGACAGCCGGCTGAAAATAAAAAACACCGGAATGATTGGTTTTGCAGGCCAAACAATGCCGATGTTCCGCTGGTTGTCATTATCTGTTGTTTTTGGAATGTCCGCGACTTTTTCATCCCATCGTTCCGCTGAAAATACAAGATTTGTCCCGACTTTGTTTTTCTTGCAGACGGTTACTACGTATCATGCATATAATCCAGCTGCCATTGAGCGGGATTCAGCCGAGGCAGGCGGAGTTTTCCCGGCAGTGTTTGCCGACGCAAAAAGACCGCATCAGACCCCCGGCGGTATCCTGGACTGTGTTGGGCCTGCCGGCTTAATTCCAGCTGAGCCAAGGCTATCACACTGTTGGATACGACGACTGTGATCAATGAATAAATCAATTTTTCCGCCGGCAGGTAAACCAGTGAAAGTAAAAGAATCGCTACATCCGTCACAGTATACCAAAGAGAGATTTTTATATGAAATTTTTCCCGCATAATCAGGGCGATGGAGGCGTCCCAGCCGGATGCGGCTCCGGCTTTCAGCAGGAGTCCCTCCCCGAGACCAACAAAAAGTCCGCCCAGAACAGCTGCTGTAATCGGCACTTGGGATAAATCCGGCAGCAGCGGAGGAAAGTATCCGTAAAGTCCATAAAAGGCGGCAAAGGCAACCGAAGCCACAATAGAGACGCCGGCGAATTTTTTGCCAAAAATAACAATGCCGAGCAGAATACCCAGCATGTCCAGCACGAAGCAGGTCACAGAGATTGGTATTTCAGCTCACTGATAAGTCAGGAGCGCAAGCCCCACACTGCCACCTTCCGCAATGCCGCATCTGGCATGGATATTATAAATTCCAAATGATGTAGTCGCCGCGCCCAGCAGGATTAAGCTGAGTCTGCTTAAGCGTTTTGATGAAAACATGATGTCAAACCCTTTCATAAATGTTATATATCGTATACGATACTTCATATTGTAAAGGTAGAAATTAAATTTGTCAAATTGCCAAGTCGTGCGGAAGTCAGCGGAAGCGAGCGGAGTCAGGCGGGAAACAGGGATAAACAGGGATTACGGCAGATTGGCAGGAAATAACAGGGATAGCCACGATTCGCTGGACTATTTGCTTAAGTAAAGGCATTTTTATAATGCTGCAGATCCAGAACCATCCCGCTTTGCTTATTTAGCCAGATGGAAACGATGTCAAATTGATATTCCGGTTCTGTTTTAGATTCCAGCATGATATAGTAGAGGGCTAAATTCCGCAGCTTTTGCTGCTTTTTGGCATTCACTGCTAAATATGCCTCGCCGAAGGCGGTGCTCGTACGGGATTTCACTTCCACAAAAATCAATGACCTGCCGAGAGAACAAACGAGATCCAGTTCTCCGATGGGAGTACGGTAATTCCTTTGCAGAATCTGGTACCCTGATTTTTGCAGATAAGCAGCGGCTGCCGCTTCTCCCAGCGCGCCGATGGTTTTGGAATCCAACACGGGGGAGCTCACCTCACAATCTCTGCGTTCTCTGCTCAAAAACCTGCGCTGCCCTCACGCGGCTGAGCAGCCCGGCTTCCCTGAGTAATCGGCATGCGGATAATCCGCCCCTGAAAATGGTACGTTTTTGTCTCGCCTGCAGCAGGCTCTTCTCTTTTCGATTCAGACAGAGGGAAACCCTGCCATCATTTTCAGCGGGATGCTGATTTCTTATTTGACTATTGCCGCGTTCTCTTGTAAAATGGTATCAATGACTCCAGGTTTCCCGTGTGGCTGCCTTCGGTTCGCTGCAGCAGGATCGCAGTCAGAGAAAAACTCTAAAAGGAGAGGACGAGATGTCAGAACTTCTTATTCGCAATGTTCGTTTGCTGGATGGCAGCGGCGCACCCTGGCAGCGAGGCAGTCTGTTGGTGCAAAATGGTAAAATCGCCGCGATGGGAGCCTTAGATGTCACAGCAGAGCAGGAAATTGACGGTCAGGATGGTTATCTGACGCCTGGTTTTATTGATATTCATACGCATGGAGACCGGGGAATTTTGCAATTTCCCGCAGCGGAGAATTATCTCCGCCAGGGAGTTACCACCCTGATCGGCGGGAATTGCGGCGGTTCCTGCTATCCTATCGGCATCCATCGCGCGGCAGTCGCGCAAATCGGTACGTCTTTGCATTATGGGCTTTTGGTTGGGCACGGCAGCATTCGTGAAGATGTGATGGGAATGGAAATGCGTTATCCCACAGCCGGCGAGCAGGCGAGAATGGAAGCCCTGACGGAAGCAGCCATGGCACAGGGAGCGCTGGGCATGTCCTTCGGTCTCTATTATACGCCGGGCAGTTATGCTCAAAAACAGGAAGTAGTGGGTTTAGCCAAAGCAGTTGCGAAGCATCATGGCTTTATCAGCATCCATATGCGGGATGAGAGCGATTATAACATCGGTTTGCTGGCTTCGGTGGAGGAAGCGATTGATATTGCCCGTCAGGCGGAGGTGCCGCTGCAAATATCGCATCTGAAATGCCTGGGCAAATCGGTTTGGGGCAGGGCAGAACAGGTGCTGGCTCTCTTGGACGCGGCCAGAGCGGAAGGGTTGGAAATCAGTTTTGACCAATATCCATATCTTGCTTCCGGAACCTCTTTGGTCGGCGCTTTGGTGCCGGGTTGGGCCCAGGCCGGCGGAACAGAGGCCATGCGGCAGCGTCTGCAGGATCCCGCTCTGCGCGCACAGCTGCGGCGGGAAATGTTGGCCAATCTGGAGCGCCGGGGCGGACCGGACAGTTTGCTGATCGCCGCTTGTCCGGCGGTTCCTTCCTTTGGCGGTGCCAGTTTGAAGGAAGCCGCAGAGATTCTGCAGCTGGAACCGGTCGATGCGGCTTTCGCCATGATAGAAAAGGGTCCGGTTCAGATTGTTTCCTTTAATATGCAGGAAGCGGATCTGCGCAAAATCATGCGGCATCCGCTGGGCATGATCGGGTCTGACGGCAGTATTGTGAAATTTGGCAAAGACGTGCCGCATCCCCGTTATTACGGCACGTTTCCGCGCGTCTTGGGCTATTACGCCCTGCAGGAGGGGGTCATTACGCTGGCAGAGGCGGTGCGCCGAATGACATCCGCTCCGGCCGCCCGTTTGCATTTATGGGACAGAGGCTTGCTGCGTCCCGGCCTGCAAGCGGATCTGACGCTGTTTGACGGCAATACCGTCCGGGATAACGCCACCTACGACAACCCGCACCGCTACGGCAGCGGCATTGAACTGGTGGTGGTAGCCGGTCGGATCGCGCTGCGGGACGGCGTGCTGCTGGATGCCAAAGCGGGAACCATTCTCTAAAGGCTGCTTTGAGAGGTCAACAACATTCCTGCAGCCAGCGCGTTATCTATGCTCTAAGATGAAATGCATAACAAAAAGCCGAAGCAGTGATCTCACTGTTTCGGCTTTTTAACGCGATTCGGTTAATTTCCTTTGACTTTGTTGGGTTTCTCGCTGCCGGTTCCTTCGGGTTTGTTCTCCGTTCCGGAGCCTGTCGTTCCCTCTTTGATCGGAAGCGAACCGGCGGTAACTTTACCGTTGCCGACTCCTTCTGGTTTGTTTTCTGCTCCTAAGGTTGCTTCTTCCGCCGGATCAGCAGCGGTGTTGTTTTCGGTTTGTTCCGCCGCCTGCTTGCGTTCGAGTTCTTTGTTTTGATTGGTCTGCGCCATGATTTCTTTCACCGGTTTTGTTAACCATTCGGTTTGGTCAATCGTGGCCGGTTCTTCTGCACTGGCGATTAATTTTTCTACCAGATTCAATTTGCCGGGTGTGACGCCTAGCTCTTTTGCTTCGGTGACACGTTCCAGACCGACGGCTTCGGCATTGGCAACTCTTTCAACGTTGTGCTTTTCGCAGACGGTATTGGCTGCCGTTTCCAGATCCGCAGCCAATTCAGCCGCTTTTTCCTGGTTCTTGGCTGCGGTGGCAATCACAATACCGTTGCCGCTGCCATTCAAATAACCGGCTTGGGCGATTTCGTTGACGGTGAGCGTAACGGCTTCTTCGATATTTTTGTTCTTGAGGTGAGCAAGCGCATCTTCTGATAAAATCTCATTGCCTTCGCCATTGACGCCTTTGGCGGAAAGCACTCTGTCAAAGCGGTTGACTGAAAATTCAATCGCCGGATTGACGTCCAAACTGACATAAGCCGTTGGGGTGTAATAAGCATAGGCGCTGCCCCCCAGGAATACCATCATGCATGCTGCCACGAAAGCAGTAATTTTGCTGAAACTCATATTGTTTCTCATCTTCATTTCTACCTCCTGCCCGATTGTATAGTTCCGGTTTTTCACGCGAACGATGCATCCGTCGTCAGAAAGCAGGGCTGCCTTGTCTTTGCGTATTTCTACGATGATCGCTTTCATCATTTCACTCTCCCTTTCGTATGAAGGATACATATTCCGCCAAACAGGGATACTCACCGGAAAGGAGTTCCACTGCCGCTATAATATAATTACGATGATGTTCCAATAATTTTAGGGGTAGACCCGTAAAAATGTGGATTTTTTTTTGCGGCAGCATTTTTTTAGCATAGAGCTCATCCCGCAGGGCAGGATGAACCAGGATACAGCGCACCGCCTGGCGGCAGGCGGTTTTGGTTTTGCCTGATTTCGGCGAGCATTCCGTCAAATCGTAGAAGGAAAAACCAAATTTTGCAAATTCGGCAGCGGCGGCTGCAATTTCATCTTTGACAGCCTGATCCTGGCTTGCCGCCAGCTTGCTTACCACTTTGCTCCGGTCGCGGTAGTCGCCTGTCTCCTCGCCTGCTTTTGTTCCGTAGAGGAGGGGATCCATGGCTTCTTCCTGATTGTGCTTCTCCTCCGCCCGATGGTAATCGATCAGGCGCCAGCGAATGCAGGTTTCGGCATAGTTTAAAAAGCTGCCTTTGCTGAAGTCATAAGTATTGACCGCATCGGAGAAAGCAATGATGGCAATCGACCATTCATCGTCCGAGGTCGTAATGAAGCGTTTGCTGGCACGAAAGGCGCAGCCTAAGATAAACCATTTTTGACTGATGATGAAATCGGAGAGGACATCGTCGTCTTTCGCCGCTTGCAGGGCTGTCTCATCGATCTCTCTCATAGCGTCCTCTCCTTTCGATTTTTTCCGATCGTTTCAATTCTACCGCGGAAAGGACAGGATTGTCAATTCCTGCAAAAATCCTCCGCCCAAACGCTTGCTCAATTCGAATCAGCTCTGCGGCAATCGGTAACCTTGTAAAGAATTGTTATTAAATGTCAGTGATATTGTAAAGCCTCTTGACTGGCGCCAGAAAATGAGGTAAATTAAACAGGATAAGTTTTTTAAAACGGAGGCAATTTAGATGAAAAGAATTCAAACTTTGGATACCCGCGATTTGACTGCCAGTGCCAAAGACGGCGGCTGCGGCGAATGCCAAACGTCCTGCCAGTCTGCCTGCAAGACTTCCTGCGGTATCGCCAATCAGCCATGTGAGAATAAAGACAAATAAGTTCAACTAAAAAATTGCCGCCTGTTTGCACGAGCGTGCGGGCAAGCGGTATTTTTTATCTTATGAGGAAGGAAACTCATGTTATGATCCATCAGTATCAATTGAACGGCTATTCCATCGTGCTGGATGTTTACAGCGGATCGGTGCATGTCGTTGATGAAGTTGCTTATGAGATGATCCGTCTCTACGAGAAGACGGAAAAAGAACAAATCATCGCTCAGATGCAGCAAAAATACGGCGCCCAGGTCAGCGAGCAGGACCTGCGGCAGTGTTATGAAGATCTCGAAGCGCTGAAAGCGGCGGGGAAACTGTTCAGCGAAGATGTCTATGCCGAGAAAGCGCTCGATTTAAAGAAACGCAGCACGGTGATCAAGGCGCTTTGTCTGCATGTGGCTCATACTTGTAATCTGAATTGCCAATATTGTTTTGCCAGTCAGGGCAAGTATCAGGGCGAACGCGCCCTGATGAGCCTGGAAGTCGGTAAACAGGCTCTCGATTTTTTGATCGCTCATTCGGGAACGCGCGGCAATTTGGAAGTGGATTTCTTTGGCGGCGAACCGCTGATGAATTGGCAGGTTGTCAAACAGCTGGTGGCCTACGGACGCAGCCGGGAGCAGGTCTGTCATAAAAAATTCCGCTTCACTCTGACCACCAACGGCATGCTGCTCGACGACGAAGTGATTGATTTCTGCAATCGCGAAATGTACAATGTGGTTCTCAGTCTGGATGGCAGAAAAGAAGTACACGACTCTTTGCGTAAGAATTATGCCGGTGAGGGCAGCTACGAGACGATTGTACCGAAATTCCAACGTCTGGTAGAAAAACGCGGTCAGCAAGGTTATTATATCCGGGGGACCTTTACTCATCACAATATCGATTTCAGCAATGATTTGCTGCACATGGCGGACTTAGGCTTTACCCAGCTCAGCATGGAACCGGTCGTCTGTGCGCCAAACGATCCTTTTGCCCTGACCGAAGCAGATCTGCCGGTGCTTTTTGAACAATATGAAATCCTGGCCAAGACAATGATCCGGCGCAAAAAAGAAGGCAAGGCCATTACCTTCTACCATTATATGCTCGATCTGCGCAATGGTCCCTGTATTTACAAACGGATTTCCGGCTGCGGCGCCGGGACGGAATATCTGGCCGTCACACCCTGGGGAGAACTCTTTCCCTGCCATCAATTTGTGGGTGACCCCAAATTCAGTCTGGGCAATCTTCGGGACGGGGTTACCAATTTGGAATTACAGGCTGAATTTAAACTATGTAATGTCTATGCTCACCCGGAATGCAGCGACTGCTGGGCCAGACTCTATTGTTCCGGCGGCTGTGCCGCCAATGCCTGCCATGCTACGGGCAGTATCACCGGCATTTATGCCTACGGTTGTGAACTGTTCCGCAAGCGTATCGAATGCGCCATCATGATCAAAGCGGCGGAAGCGAACCTGGAATAAAACAAAAGAGTGTACGTTTTTTTGAAAACGCGCACTCTTTTTTTGGCTATTTCGCTAAGCCGAGGAAGAGCGTAACGGCAATTTCCAGCAGTTCATCCCGGAAATCATAGGCAAAGGTGTGCAGCGGGGGATAATCTTCCCCATTGCCCAAATAGCAGATAGCTCCTTTGGTCAGCTTCGTATAGTAACCAAAATCTTCCGAACCCCGCTGCGCTTGGCTTAATTCTCTGAGTTGCAGTCCGTTTTTCTTGGCAGCGCTGCGAATCTTATCCACGCTTTCTTTGTGGTTAAAGGTTTCCGGAAAAATATCCTGGTAGGAGATGCTAACGGCTAAGCCGTCCCGCAGTGCCAGCACGGCGGCAAGCTCCTCCAGCTTTTGCTGCAGACGCGCCAGTTCGGTTTCCCGTTCCGCCCGAAGGGTCAGACGCAAATCTCCGAGGCTCGCGGAGATGCCAAAGGCTTTTTCGCCAAGCTCAACCTGAATGACGGTGCATAAGACTAAGCCCCGCTGCTGATCCGGAGCGATCAGGCCGGGGATCGCCAGGATGATTTCTGCGATGGCGGCCGCCGGATTGCGGCCCGCTTCCGGCTGGCTGGCATGGGAGAGAACCCCCTGCAGATGAATGGTCATGCCTCGCGAAGCGCAGTGCGCCGTGTTGTCAATCACATTTACCGAACCAAAAGGCATGCCGCTCATATTGTGGAAAGCGAAAATCTCCTCGATTTTATGCTCGCGAATCAGGGCGGAACAGGGTTCGCCGCCGGCTCCGATTTCCTCGGCCGGCTGAAAAAGCAAGAAGATATTTTGTTCGGCTCCCTGTTGGTCAATTTCCAAGGCAAAACCGGCCAGCGCTGCCGCATGCCCATCATGGCCGCACTTATGAGCTGTGCCGGGACAGCGGGAAGCATAGGGTAAATCAATTCCTTCCGGCATCGGCAGGGCATCAAAATCAGCCCGAAAGGCGATATTTCTCCTGTCCGGTCCGGCGTGATAAACCGCATAAAACCAGAAGCCTCTGTCGACGATCTCTAATTTTGTATTTTGCCGCAAAAAATCGATCAAATGCTGCTTTGTCCAGCTTTCTTGTAAAGATACTTCGGGATGTTGGTGCAGCTCGTGCCGTAATTGTATCACGCGCTGCAGATTTTCTGGTTTCATTCGCTTCACCCTCCCCGTCATGCAGGCTTTCCCCATAAGGTTTATCAATCCATTGTACTCTACACAAAAGTAAGGTTGCAGTCAAGTTTTTTTTTCGCTGCGGCCGAGAAAAAACGCAGAATGATCGCATAACAGCTGAATTTCCTTACCCTTGACAAGAAACACAAACAAGATTATAATATGTTTATAATATTAGTAAACAATAGGAGGGTGAAACCTTGACGGACCTGGAAAGCTTATCCATGCAGGAAATCGTGCAGGGCTATTTTTTTGACGCGGATCAAAAGGCTTATTTTTGCACAGACTGCGGCAGTTCTTTTGCCATAGGCGAGGTCTATTGCCTGGCGGAAAGGTATTTTCAAGCCGAACAGGCAGTGCAGATGCATCAGAAAACCAGGCATCAAAACAGGCTGGCGGAATTTTTAGAGTCAGACAGCAAATATTTGTCTCTGACCGAAAATCAAAGAATCTTGCTGCAGCAATTCGGCCAGGGCTATACGGACCATGAGGTGGCAAAGCAGCTGCAGGTGTCTCCCTCCACCGTACGGCATCAGCGCTTTGTCTTTCGCGAAAAAGCCAAGGCTGCCAAAATCTATCTGGCAGTCTGGCAAATGGTCTCAAATGAAATGAGCAAAGAAAAAAAGGGGGACGGCAGTCAGTTGCTGCCTGTTCATAAAGGAGCAACCATGGTTGACGAACGCTACGAGATCAGCGAAGCGGAAGCGAAAAAAATCATTCATGCCGCTTTCGCCAGTTTAGAGCCGCTGCAATTAAAAGTATTTCCGGTCAAGCAGAAAAAGAAACTGGTCATTCTGCGCCTGATTGCGCAACAGTTTGAAAAAAATAAGAAATATACCGAAAAAGAAGTGAACGGCATCCTGGCCGGCATTTATGCTGATTTTGTCAGCATCCGGCGCTATTTAATCGAATATGGTTTTATGGATCGGGTCAATGACGGCAGTGCTTATTGGCTGAAATAAACGTGGCTTTTTCAGTCGCTGCCCGGCTGCAAAACCGGGCCAGGGGTCTTGCCGCAGGCGGGAGAAAAGAAATTACCATTATTTACCCAAGTAGAAAGGGTTTCCTGCCGACCATCCAGAATAGTTTTTTCAGGAATGGAACTCCGGGGGAGGCGGCGGGCGGATGAAAAGCAGAAAGAAAGATAAAAAACTCATCTGGTTCGGCAGAGCATTTTGTATTTTCTATGCTCTGTTTTTGATGCTCTTTTCTCTGGACGTTTTTCAGCAAGGCGGCAATTTACCGGCGCAATTGGGCGGGTTTTTAATTCATTCTGTACCTTCTTTGCTGCTGTTTGCAATCCTCTTTCTGACTTGGAATTCACCTCTGCGGACCGGTTTTCTCCTGTTGATTTACGGCTTGGGTTTCATGGCTTTCAGTATCCTCAGCCATCGGCAGTCTCAGTCGGAAACCGCTTATTTGCTGACACGGCTGCTTGTGTTCCTGCCGGCTCTCCTGATCGGTGTCGTTTTTATCTATGCGGTGTGGCACAAGACACGAGTGAATTAACCGATTGGCAAAGAGGTGAAATCCCGAATTTCAACAAGCATACGAAGCGCTCGGCTCATGAAGAGGGCCGGGCTTTTTCATAACAGGATCTTTTTCATAGCGGATTGAGCCGTGAGAAGCACCGTATTTTCTTTGGCATGATCATACGATCAATAGGATGAAAAATTTTTCTATCAATAAATAAAGGAGTTTTATCATACCGGCAAGAATTAGCAGAGAAAGCCGAGCAAAACGAACTTTGCCGGCGGATGAAACAATAGGAGAAATGAAATGAATATTTTTACGAAGGCGATCGTTTCGAATTCTGAGATGATCAAGAATTATAAGACCTGCAGAGAGAAAGCGGAAGAATTAGGAAAGATTTTCGTTTTAAAGAACAATCAACCCGATGCCGTCTTATTTTCCATTACGGAATACGAACGAATGTCTGACTTTATCGAATATCTCGAAAGCCTGGAACCGGCCGAGTTTGCCGAAGTGATGGAGACCCTGCCGAAAAAAGGTGTTCGCATTAATTATTCCTTAAAACATTTAAGAAGCGATATCGACGAAAAACAGCAAAGATAAGGTTCGCGCAAAAGATAAGGTTCGCGCAAAAAGCGGCAACGTTTTTAGAAACGTTGCCGCTTTTTTATATCGAAAATACAACCGCCGACACACGAAGAATACATCGATAAATAATGATAATAAAAAAACAAATAAAGTAACATATAAACAATATAATAATTATTCTTAATATTATTTGACAAAACATGCAAACCGTGTTAAGATGAAAGCAGATTCCGGTAATAAAGGTGGTGATTGTTAAAATGAAGATCTTGACAGAAGCGATTGTGTCGAACTCGGAAATGATCAAAAAATACAAAGACTGCAGAGCGAAAGCGGAGCGGCTGGGTAAGATATTTATTTTAAGAAACAATCAACCCGACGCAGTCCTCTTTTCCATTGCCGCCTACGAAAAGTTCTCGGTCCCAATTGAATATCTGGAAAAATTGCAGACGGCTGATTTTGAGAAATTTGTCGAATCCATTCCGGACCAGGACTACACGAAAGTATATCCGTTTGCCATCACAAAAGTAGATTTCAATCAATTTTAGATGTGCTGCCGCCGTTGGCGGCCACCAAAGCTTCCCACAAGGATTGCTGGTTTAGAAAGGCAGGGAATCGGAATGAGAGCTCTGAAGACGAGAAGAATGACCGCTTTGTTTACGCTCCTCTTCCTTATCGTGACGACATCATTTCCCGTCTTGGCGGCACCGCCAGCCAAGATCGAATTGGGCACAGCCTCCGGTTTTGCTATCCTGGCGGGGTCGACAATAACAAACACCGGATCAACCAGCATCAGTGGTGATGCCGGCGGCAATATTGGTTTATACCCTGGTTCCGCTTATGTCGCTGCCGGCGTGACAACGACAGGCACCGCCTATATCGCGGATGCCGGTGGGGTGGCAAGTCTGGCCAAAACCGATCTGGCAGCCGCCTATAATCAAGCGGCCGGCAGTGCCTCCACTGCAACCATCACAGCCGATCTTGGTGGGACAACTTTAACCTCAGGAGTATATACGTCGCCGAGCAGCATCAGTATCACCGGTACGCTGACCCTGGATGGTCAGGGTGATCCCGAAGCGGTGTTTATTTTCCAGGCAGGCTCCACTTTGATAACAGCCGCTGGCAGTGAAATCAAATTGATCAACGGCGCTCGCTATTGCCGTGTTTTCTGGCAGGTCGGGAGTTCCGCCACCTTAGGAACCAATTCCAAATTTGTCGGTCATATTTTGGCGATGCTTTCCATCACGGCTGCGACCGGCGCATCGGTAGAAGGTCAGCTGTTAGCCCGCAATGGCGCCGTCATGCTGGAATCGAATACGATTTTTAATGGAGTTTGCAGCACAGCTGCCTTGACGGTGATCAAAAAAGTCATCAACGATAACACCGGAACAGCGCTGCCGGCCGATTTTACGCTGCATGTGAAAACTGCCGGCGCTTTTGGCACTGAGGTCAGCGGCAGTCCTGCGCCGGGTTCGGCTCTGGGTCACGTTTATACCCTACTCCCGGGCAATTACACCGTGAGTGAAAATCCCGCTGCCGGCTATAGCGCAAGCTTCCTCGGCGCCGATGCTCTGGGCAATGTCAGCCTTGCCGCGGGAGAAAACAGAATGGTGACGTTGATTAACGACGATATTGCTGTTCCTGTGATTGCACCGTTGATTAACGTTATCAAAAAACCGTCGCCGGCCGCCCTGCCTGCCGGGACCGGTTCGGTTACCTATACCTACACGGTAACCAATCCGGGTTCCGTCGAACTGAGCGGTGTGATTGTGAGCGATGATAAAATCAATACCGTCAAACTTATCTCAGGCGACTTGAATTCAGATCATATCCTGCAGGTTTCTGAGACCTGGATCTACAGCGCTACCGCAGTGCTCAGTGCGACCACAACCAATACAGTCACAGCCAAAGGCACCGGCAATGGTCTGCAGGCAATCGATCTTGCCTATGCAACGGTGATTGTGACGCCGGAGGAAACGGAACCAGCCAATCCTCCGCTGATCAATGTCGTGAAAACCGCGTCTCCGCAAGCCTTGCTCTACGGGCCCGGTCCGGTTACTTATACCTATCAGATCACAAATCCCGGCCTGGTGGCGCTCAGCAATGTCAGTATCAGCGATGATAAAATCCAGATGATCTATTATGATTCCGGCGATCTCAATGCGGATGGTTTACTGCAGACAGACGAAACCTGGACCTACAGCGGGCTTGCATCACTTAGTGAAACCACCGCCAACGCCGTCACTGTCACGGGTATGGCCAATGGCATGACTGCCACGGATCTCGCTTTTGCGACCGTAACGGTCACTCCTCTGACAATCCCCTTGATTCGGGTTGTGAAAACGGCTTCTCCGCTCTCCCTTGTCTCACCCGGTTTGGTCACCTACACCTATCAGGTCACGAATCCCGGCCTGGTGGCGCTGAGCAATATCAGTCTCTTTGATGACAAAATCCAGATGATCTATTATGATTCCGGCGATCTCAATGCGGATAATTTACTGCAGGCTGGTGAAACCTGGATCTATACCGGCATTGCTTCTCTGAGCGCCACGACGACCAATCAAGTCACCGTACAGGGTGCAGCCAACGGTATGATCGCTACGGACAGCGACTCTGTTACCGTGAGTGTGGTACCGATCGTCGCTCCGATCATTCGCCTTGAGAAGACTGCTTCGCCGGCGGCCTTGACCGGCGGTGCGGGAACGGTCACCTATACCTATACGGTCACGAATCCCGGTACCGTCACGATGAGTGATGTTTTTGTCAGAGATGATAAAATTGCTACCGTTTACTATACGTCCGGGGATCTCAATCATGATTACCTGCTGCAGACAGACGAAGCCTGGATTTTCACCGCTGCGGCAACCCTGCAAGCCAGCACAACCAATACAGCGATTGCCCAAGGCAGTGCCAATGGGCTCACCGCAACGGATCAAGCGGCTGTCACAGTGCCGGTTACCGTAGCGCCGGTGATTACGACTGAAACCGGCGGAACCTTGCCGGTAACGGCGTCTCCCTGGTCAACTTTGATGCTGATTGGTTTTGCCATGCTGATGCTGGGTGCAGTCAGCTGGATTTTTATCAGAAGATATGAATAGACAAAAAGCCGCGAAGAAACGCCGGCAAACCGTTCGCCGCATGGCTGCGCTGCTTCTGATGGTTGGGTTCCTGTTTACTTCTGTGGCACTGGGCAATCTCATTGTGCAGAACCGCAGGTTGATCAGTGCCTACAATGCAGAATCTTTTGCGCTGGCAGAGAATCAAAATCCGGCCGGAATCACAGCGCTGGCAGCCGGGGCAGAGTCCATCTGCCCTGCCAAAGAGCCGGCGGCAGCGTATTATCCGATTTATCCCAAAACAGGGGAAGAAATCGGCAGTCTGGCTTTCCCCACCTTGGATGCGGTCATACCGATCATTCAGGGTACCGCTGTTCCGGATTTGGAAAAAGGAATCGGTCATTATCTGCAGAGTGTGCTGCCCGGTGAAACGGACAACTGCGTCCTGGCCGGGCACCGTGATACGGTCTTTCGCCGTTTGGGCGAGCTGAAAATCGGTGATTTGGTGATCATCCGGACTTCCGCCGGTACTTTTACTTACGAAGTCACAGGTACGCGGGTTGTCGCTGCTGATGACCTGACTGTGATCATGCCGACCGATCATGCTGTTTTAACGATGTCCACCTGTTATCCTTTCAATACCCCGGGTTATTACCCCGAACGTTACATTGTCTCGGCTGATTTAAGCATCGATCCCTAGGATGCTTGGAAAATAATTTCCATGAAAAGAAAATCAGAATCGCTTGCTCTGCAAGCAGAAGGAAAGGAAGATCAGAATGAATACACTCAAGAAAATTGGCTTTGGCGTTTGCCTTGGCGCTGCGGTTGGTATCGCGGCCGGAATCCTATTTGCTACGAAAGAGGGCAGAACGATGCGGAAAACCTTAAAGGAAAAAGCAATCGACTCGATTGATGATTTGGAAGAACACGTTCAGGATGGCTCCAAAGAATGGAACGCGACGGCCGCCCATGCCGCCAAGAAGGCCAATCAAGTCATTCGGAATGTGGATGCAAAGGCTGATACTCTGCAGGAAGATCTGACGCAGGGCTACAATAAAATCAAACACGATGTCAATCAAGCGGTCGCTTCCGATACAAAACAAGGCAAAACCATGGAAAAGAAATGGCAGGATAAGCTGGACGAAACCATCGAAACGGTCAAGAATGTGGCTGAAGAAAAATCGGATGACCTGAGCGATGCCGCGGCGCAGGCCGCGGCGAAAACGGAACACTTTGTCAAAGAAGCCGCCGAGACAGCCGAAGACGTCGGCGAAGAAATTAAAGATGGCTATCATGCCATCAAGCATGATCTGCATCGGCCGGGAAACGTCTAGAATTCCATTTTCTCTGCTCCTGCGGTGAATGAAACGATAAAAAACAGGTTCGGAGCCTTCTAAAAAAGGCTCCGAACCTGTTTTTGCCGTTTAATACCATATGGCCTTGACCAGTAAAAAAAGCAGCAACAGCCAGACCGCCACAATCGGAACAGCATAATACCAGTGATTTGGCCTGCCGCCCGGCCATAAGCCCTGCGCTTCCTGCCGGCATTGCGCAAACAGCTCTGCCGGGATCAAGCGGATTGTCAAAGCAACCAGCAGCGGCAAAAGAATCAGGTCATCCAGATAACCCAGAATCGGGATGAAATCGGGAATCAAATCGATGGGAGACAAAGCATAGACAAGAGCAGCGGCGGCAGCCGCTTTCGCCGCCAAAGGCGTCTCTTTTTTTTGTAAAGCCAAAAAAACAGCGGGGAGATCGGTTTTTAATCTTGCAGCGCGTTCTTTTAAGTTCGGCATCCGGCACCTCTCATTGATCTTTCCATTGGTTTTTTTCCAATCGTAATTGTTTGGCCAGCCAGTTGCTGCCGTTCATCACCTCATCCGGGGCGCCGGTGGTGAGAATACGGCCGTCCTCCAGTAAAACAATCAGGTCGCTGTGCAACATGGAGGTGATCCGATGTGAAATGGAGAGTACCATGCGCCCTTCTTCCGCTTTTTGCAGCACGGTCACGATCTTCGCCTCCGTAGCGGAATCAAGATTGGCGGTAACCTCGTCCAGGAGCAGAATCACGGGATCCGCCACAATGGCTCTGGCAATCGAGAGCAGTTGTTTTTGCCCCTGGGAAAAATCTCCGCCCCCGGCATCAACCACCGTAGCGTAACCTTTGGCCATCTTCATCACGTAATCATGCAGTCCGACAAAACGCAGGGCTTTTTCCACCTGTTCCGCCCGGATTGTCTCATCGGCCAAACTGATTTGTTCCGCCACCGTTCCCTGAATGAAACTGAACTGCTGCTCCACATAGCCAAAGATCCTGCGCTTCTCCGAATTGGGGATCCGATAGACATCCGCACCGCCTAATTCAATTTTGCCGCCCGTTGGTTGCAGCAAACCCATGATCAGGCGGAAGAGCGTCGTTTTCCCAACGCCGGTGCGACCGGTAAATGTCACATTAGCACCGTAAGGAATGGTTAGATTCAGATCCTGCAGAACCGGTTGATCGGCGGCATACGCAAACGAGACGTGCTCAAAGCGCATGCCGGCAGTCCGGATACCTGGCAGAATCAGATCCGCTGTGAGAGAAGCATCCTTGGCCGGTTCTTCCGGTTCCAGGACAAAGCGATTGATCCGTTCTACGCCGGAAATTCCTTTCTGCACATTCTGCAGCTCGCTGCCCAGCGTCTCGATCGGCGCAAACAGATTGGTGAATAATTCAATGGAGGCTGCCACCATGCCAACGGAGATACCAAGAAATTGGACCTGATCGGTCGAAAGCAGCACAATCAGCGCAATAATCAACGCACGCATGACCTGGATGATGGGAGAGTAACAGGAATCGTAGAAATTGACCCGTTCCAGCGTGCGGAAATTATCCTCCAGGCGGCCGCGATAGAGTTCCTCCATATAAGCTTCCTTGCTGAACGATTTGATCATCCGAACGTTTTTCAAGCTTTCCGAAATATGCGAATTGACGCGGCCGATCTGCTCCAGGTTTTTAATTTGCGCCGCCAGCATGCGCTGTTGAAAGGCGCGGGTCACGAAATAAATCAAAGGCACCAGGCAGAGCGCCAGAATACCCAGCTTAAGCGAAAAATACCAGATCGAAACCACAATGCCAATGATTTTAAAGCAGTCAATCATCATGCTGATGACGCCGTCGGCAAACAGAGAATTGACATTTTCCACATCATTGCTGAAGCGGGAGGTAATACTGCCGGGTTGGTTGGCGGAAAAATAGGTGGTGCTGATCCGCTCCAGTTTGAGAGTCATTTCTATGCGCAGATCTTTGACAATTTTCTGACCGAAGACAGTCAGCAAACCGCCTTTGAGAAAGTCGAAAAAGCCGATCAAAATCAAAACAGCCAAATAGAGCAGGGCCAGCCGCAGCAGACCCTGGTTGGTTTTTAAGACCAGGTTTTGATCGATGATGATTTTGAGCAGTTGCGGCGGAATTAAGCTGAAAAGCACTACCGCCGCAATCACAAACAGCAAAGCAAAGCTCAGCAAGAGATTCTGCCGCAATATTTTCAGTATGGTTGAGGTGGTCAGACTATGCTTCATGACCGTCGCCTCCCGTCTGCAGTTGATAAATCGAGGCATAGAGCGCGGAAGAAGCGAGCAGGCTTTGATGCGTGCCGTATTCGGCGGTATGATCGCTGTGCAGGAAAACAATCCGATCGGTCAGCGGAAAAACCGTCAGACGATGGGAAATAAGCAGAATGACACAGTCCGTGTAATGCGTGCGCAGGTTGTTCAAAATGATTTGCTCTGTTTTCATATCGACTGCTGAAAACGGGTCATCCAGAATCAGCAGAGCGCCATGATGATAGAGCGCCCGCGCCAAAGCGATGCGCGCCTGCTGACCGCCGGAAAGCCGGATGCCGCTGCTGCCGACCAAAGTCTGGATGCCTTCCGGCATGGCTGACAGGTCTTCCTCAAAACAGACATCCCGCAAAACAGCGCTAATATCTCCCTCTGCGCCCAGCGTAATATTGCGATAGAGGGTATCGGACAGCAACTGTGGCTGATGCCCCAGATAAGAAATCCGATTGCTGCGTTCCACCTTGCTGTAATCGCGCAGCTCCCGGCCGGCCAGCTGTATGCTGCCGAGATAAGGATACAACCCCTGTAAAGCAACACCCAAGCTGGATTTACCGCAGGCCACCGGACCTGTGACGCCAATCAGTTCGCCTGCTTTGGCCGAGAAATTCAGCTGTTCCAAAATCAAAGCCGGCTCTGTCGGATAAGAGAAGCTGAGATCACGCACAACCAGACTGGCCCCGGCAGCGCCGCTCCGATCGCTGCGCTCGTCTTCCCGATAGGCGGTCAGATAGGGTTTGATGCGCTGCCAGGAGACCGTCGCCTTTTGATATGTATTGAATAATTTGGAAGCCTTGCTGTCCTTGGTGGTCAGGGCGATAAAAATGGTGAGATAGGTGGAAAACATGCCGACCGTCCAGAACCCGCTGATCACATTGCTGCCGCCGTAATAGAGGATAAAGACAATGCCCAGTAAAGCGATCACATTGTAGACCGGCTGCATCGAATTCTCCAGAATATTCGCCCTGACCGACTTCACTTGCAGGTCATCCAGTTCATGAAAATACGCCTGGCGGTTCTTTCCTTCCAAACCGTTGACCCGCAGCAAGACGGTGTGCTCAATATTATCATAGGTGAGGCCGGCCACCCGGCTGCTTTGTTCCCGGGCTGCTTTGGAAAACTTTACAATGTAATTTTTCAGAGATTCTGCCAGCCACATGGCGACTGGTACAAAAAGGCAGGAGACAAGCGTCAGTTTCCAGTCGTAAACCAAAAGAGATATAAAATAGGAAAGCATCAGCACTCCGGTATCAAAGATCTCGGTGGTGACTTTGCGCATTCCCTCCACACAAATATCCACATCCGAGACCGCTTTGGTCATCAGATCCCCTGTCTGTTCCTGCGACAGCTCAAGAATTTCGCGATGCATGATGTTGTTGTAAAGCATCATGCGCATCGCGGCGCTGGTCCGGTTGGCAAACAGACGCACATAATAACGTTTGAAATAACGCATCAGCTGAATCAGCAGGACGGCAGCTACAAAGAGGGCGGCTTGCAGCCAGACCAGACGAAGCGGACTTTTGGCGAGGATGCTATCGATCAGCCGTCCCTGCAGAATGGGCCAGACCGACATGCCGCCATTGCAGAGGATACCACAAAAGAAAACGGCGGTTAAAACGGAGCGCTCTCGTTTCCAATAACTGCTGATTTGGTCTGGTTTTTCAACCGGACTAAGCTTCAGAACTGCCATGCTCTTTTGCCTCCAAAGCCAGTAAATTGCCAAAGCCGATCCGGCGTTCATTTTTTGATTTCCAGTAAAGCCGATCCAACACCGGCAGGAAACTCTCTTTTTCCACAGCAGTGAGATCCGCCAGCAGCCATTCGTAAAAGAAAGACTCTACCGAAGCCCTGGCATTCTTGACGGCATCGCCTTTTGCTGTGACATAAAGCTGTTTGCTGCGGCCGTCGCTGGGATCCTGTTGGCGCAGGAGAAAACCTTTCCGCTCTAAATTGACAGCCCGTCTGGCCACCGCCGCTTTATCCAGATTCAGCTCCGCCCGGATGCCTTCCTGACTGATGCCGGGATGATGACGCACACAATGAATGAATTCATATTCCGCTAGACCAATGCCGCTGTCCTTTAAGACTTTACCGGTAAAACGTGTCGCCTCGCGGGCGATTTTGCTGATCTGACGATTGGTCGCATCCATAATCTACCGCCTCTTTCCGAATAGTTGTAGTATCAACTAATTCAGAGCATACTACAATTCCGCGCAGCTGTCAACCGGCGAAAAAAAGTCGGCGGCAAGAGGGGCAGAAAAAACCCCTTGAACCCGTCCTTTACAGTTCAAGGGGTTGGTCGGTCTTATTTCGTTTGCCAGGCCTGGATGTTCTGCCAATCCGCCGTCAAATACTCGCCTTCCTCAAAAAGGATATGTCCCGAAGCATAGGGTTTGCCGGCAATGGTGATGGCGACCCGATCGGTTTGAAAATAATTGCCGAAGGTGTTAGCCACACTGTTTAACAGCATGGATTCCAAAGTGGTACCGGCATTCATATCGCTGACAAATTCAGCGGAAAGATCCACCGTCAGCAGGCCGCTTTCCCGGTCGTAGCGCACACCCAGTACGGAAGCAGACTTGGACAGCAACGGCTGCAAACCGCTGCCTTGCGGAACCTGCTGCATTTGTTTTGTGAAGGCCTCATAGATCTCATCATTGCTGAACAGCCTGACCGTCTGTTCCAGATAAACCAGTTGCCCGCGATCAAAATCCGGGTAATAAAAGCGGACCGTCTGCTCCAGGGGCACATCGGTTTCCATTTTCAGCAGAGCGCTGCTGATTTTTGTGTTGGGATCTGTCTTGGGCATGAATTCACGCAGAATCAAACCGATGCCGGGAGCATAGTAATCTCTGCTGGTTGCATCGGCAGTCACTGTCGTAATTTCCAGCGCGTTGAAAGTACCGCTGGGAACCGTGACTTTTTTCTGCATGGCGGTGATGCTGCGGGTGGAGCCGTTGCTCAGCGTCCAGGAAGTGCCTGTCTGCAGCGGTTCTTTCAGCATGATTTCCGCTTCTTCGCGCAAGGCCATTGCATTGATCCGGAAATAGGTTTCTCCTGCGCTATAGACTTTTTTCAGCATACCGTTTTCCAGGACATAAACGCTCACAGAAGTCGTGCCGGGATTCCGTTGCCTTAATTGAATGGCGGAATTGTTCTGGTAATCCACATAGGTCTCAAATTCGGCATATTCGTTGCCTTCCCCCTGGTAGACCAAATGTACGTTGCCGGTCAAAGGGAAATAATCCAGAATTTGCGCCGGCGCTGTCCGATTGCAGGCGGCCAAGAGACAGAGCAAAGCGGCAAGCAGGATCAATCGTGTTTTTTTCATCAGATCATACTCTCCTTTTCTGGGACGATTGATACGAAAAACGTCCGGGGTTTTTTTCTCTTGCGGAGAGAGCGGAGCAAAGAGCTGCGTATCGCTGTTTTAGACGCAACAAAGAATCGAAAAGTTGCAGCCGGGTGAGGCCGGCCGCCGGCGACAGCCAGGAAGCCACAAAGCTGTTAGTGGCAGGAGCGGTCCGTCAGCGAGAAAAAAGCTCCAAACAGGCTGATTGTCCTGCGCATCCTGCCGGGAGCCGGTTGCTTATTTTTTTAATTTTCTACCACAAACCCGTTTTCAATGGTAATGCTGCAATGATATCGCGGTGATACCTGGCTGACCGTTTGGGTAACGCGGTCCAGCAAATTTTGTTTGTCTTTCTCATTATAGGAATGCGGTACCACCAGATCAAAAATCAGATTGACCGATTGCTCCCCGTTCACGGTTCGGAAATCGTGAATGGCAGTTTTGGGATCAAGTTCCAGAAGGATCTGCTCGATCATATTTTTACTGTCCAAAACCCTTTTATCGTTGATTTCAATCGGATCCATATGGATGACCAGAAAAATCCCCATCTCCTTGGAAAAATCACGCTCGATTTTATCGATGGTTTCATGGATGACTTCCACACTGGAATTATTGGCTACTTCGGCATGAATGCTTGCCATGATATTGGAGGGGCCATAATTGTGCACGATCAAGTCATGACTGCCCAGGATGCCGTCATAACTCTCGACCTTCTTTGTGATAGTGTCATAGACGTCCTTATCGAGGGCTTCGCCTAACAGCGGCATCAGGGTGTCTTTGGCAATCTTAAAGCCGGAGAACAGAACAACGACGGAGACCGCCAAGCCGGTCCAGCCATCAATGGGAAAACCGGTCAATTTTTCAATCAGGACAGACAGGATGGTCGCAGAGGTGACAAAAACATCGTTGCGTGCATCGGCTGAGGTGGCTTTTAAAATCACGGAATTGATACGGTGACCAAAGAGAGAATAAAAGCGGGACAGCCAAATTTTCACCAGCACGGAGGCTGTCAAAATGCAGATAAACAGCCAGCTGAAACCGATTTTTTCCGGATTGAGGATTTTCGTGACGGAACTGACGAGCAGGCTGAAGCCGATATAAAGGATCAGAAAAGAAACGATCAAAGCGGCAATGTACTCAAACCTGCCGTGACCGAAGGGATGCTCTTTATCCGCTGTTTTTTCCGCCAATTTCACGCCCACCAAACTGATGACGGCAGAAGCGGCATCCGATAAGTTATTGAAACCATCGGCCATGATGGAGATACTGTTGATGCCAAGGCCGATGGCCAATTTAGCCATAAACAGTAAGGCATTGCAGAAAATGCCCACCATGCTGGCCAGCGTTCCATAGGCCGTGCGGACTTTGGCACTATTGGTATCCTCATAATCCGGGATGAATTTTCTTAATAGAAATTGAGTCATACTATCGCTCCCCGAAGCTTCCGATTTCTCATTTCCACAGAGATAAAAAACACCTGTGGAACATGCTACTGTCCCACAGATGTTTAAAAATCCATCCGTTGTCGAATCAACGACCCAGCCCCATCAATCAAATTGAAAGATTTGATTCATCGCCTGCTCAGATTGTACTGTAGATTTTATGCAGTGCAAAGAGATAATTTAATTATATCCTATCATTATCGCTGTGTCAAGCCTCAGACCGCGCTGAATTCAGTTTTGGAAAATTGCAAGTTTAATCGCCCACCATATAGTACGGATTATGATTCAGGCTGTCATTTGATTCGGCGATTTGCAGCTGGGATTTTTCATGGATCATGGCTCATCCGGGTTCCAATCTGCGCCGGCATCCGTGCGGGAAATGCCAAAAATGCTGCAGTGCCGCCGTTACGATAACGGGGGAATTTTAAAAAGCTGATCAAAAAGCTGATCAAAAAAAAGGCCGTTGCCCGCCCGGCAGCAGCCTTTTTTGCAAGCAAACGCTGGCCCTTCGACCTTCATGCAAGGGCTTCGTTGTGTTCCTGCGGCGCTAAATGCAGAACATAAACCGAAGTCGCGGCCGTTGGGATGTGATCGGTGAACGGTTCAAAAAGAGCCAAATCCTCTGACCTGACCGAAAAAGCCAGGTGATTGATCCTCAGCTGCTGAGCTCGTCTGAGCACGGCGGCAATCAAGCCGGCAGTAAGGCGTCTCCCCCAGAGATGGACAGCGGCGGTGTCATAGAGTCCGGTTCGGTCGCGCAAAACGCAAAGAGATTTCTCGCTCCCCTCCTGCAGCACAAAACTCATTTCTTTGGGGCGCAAATTAAAATCGATGGCATACTCACCCGGGTCTTCCTCATCGGAGAGCAGCTGCAGCAGTTGAGTTTGCGAAACAATGCGGCCGGAGAGCAGATTCTGCGCGAACAGCGCGCTGTCGGCTCTGGTTTGCCACAGCCTGCGCAGAGAGACCGTGCGGACCCGCAGCGGCGAGGTCTGCGGCGGCTGTGTGTTGACGTTGACCTGGTAATATTCCATTTCTTTTTGCATGGAGAATTTCTCATAAAAAGTCGCGGCAGCCGGATCATAGGTGGTGAGCGTTGTGCAGCCGATTTGTCCCAGCAATTCCAGCGCGTCCTGCATCATCAGCGTGCCGACGCCCTGCCCCCTGTAATCGGCATGGATGTACATGACGGAAAGATTGGCATTGTAACCATAGAGCGGGTCGTCGCCAAGGATCAGTTCCAATTCACCAACAATTTTACCGTTCAGTTCGGCAACCAACGGGATATGCCCCTGCAGCAAAAGCCGATTGAGATGGATGGCGCAGAGCTCAGGGCTCATCCAGGCGCCGCCATGTTCCCAGCGATCTAGGAGACTGCAGTCACGCCATTCGGCTTCGACGCGCCGCTGGCTGCCGTCTGCTTCGGTCAGACGATGATGCCAGACTTTCACATCGCTGCGGTGAACTTCGTGAATCCCCAGAGTATCCGCCAGGGTGGCGAAGCGAACCAATAACATTGAAAATCCCTCCCATTTCAAAAATGTTTGTGCTATAATAGCGGTAAAGTAGCGGTCTGATAAAGGCTGTCGGGGGAGATGAAGCGGTGTCTGCTTTCTTGTTGCCGGCCGACTGGCAGGCGCAGCTGACGCAGGTGATCAATACGCCGGACTATCGGCAAATGCTGCTGTTCCTGCAGCAGGAGTATCAGCGGAGAGTCGTTTATCCCCCGGCGGAGCAGGTATTTCGGGTTTTTCAGGCGGTGCCGTTTGCGCAAGTCCGGGTCGTGATTCTGGGACAGGATCCTTATTTACATTTCGGCGAAGCAGAAGGTTTTGCCTTCTCCGTTTCAAAAAATAGAAAAATTCCTTCCAGTTTGCACAATATCCATCGGGCGTTGGCGGCGGACTTAGGGTTGGCCATGCCGCCGCACGGCAGCCTGGCGGCCTGGCTGTGCCAGGGTGTTTTTTTGCTGAATACGATTCTGACGGTAGCCGGTCCCGGTTTGGAAGAAGTCCGGCAGGGAGCGGCCGCCACGGCGGTCGCCGGCAGTCATCGCGGCATCGGCTGGGAAAGCGTTACCGATGCGGTAATCAAGAGTCTCAGCGCAAGGCCGCAACCGCTGGTTTTTATGCTCTGGGGCAAGGAAGCGCAGAGCAAGCGGGCGCTGATCGATACCAATCGCCACCGTGTGCTGGAAGCGCCGCATCCCAGCGGTTTATCCGCCTGGCGGGGGTTTCTCGGCTGCCGTCATTTTTCACAGGCGAATTTGTTTTTGCAAAGCAACGGCCTGCCGCCGGTTGATTGGAATTTACCAGCCTAGGGAAGGGGTAAGAGGAGATGGCAAAATTATATTTTCGTTACGGTACCATGGGCAGCAGCAAATCGGCGCAAGCCTTGATGGTGGAGTTCAATTATCGCGAGCGCGGTTATCATGTGCTGTTGGTCAAGCCTTCCCTGGATACGCGGGAGGAGAATGCCGTGATCCGTTCCCGGGTCGGTTTGGAAGCGCCTTGCAAACTGCTCAACCGGGAGCAAACCTTCGCCGAATTGCTGCAGGCGGAGCATCAGGTGATCATTGTTGACGAAGCTCAGTTTTTGACCGGCAAACAAGTGGAGGAACTGAAAAACATCACGGTCGATCGCGATATGCCCGTGCTTTGCTACGGTTTGCGCACCGATTTTCGCACGCGGCTGTTTGAAGGCAGCGAGCGCTTAATGGAATTGGCGGAGAGTGTGGTGGAGATCAAATCCATCTGTCACTGCGGCGCCAAAGCAACCGTCAACGCGCGCTATAACGAGCATGGCATTGTCTATGAAGGCGCTCAAATTGAAATCGGCGGCAACGAACGCTACACACCGCTTTGCTATAAATGCTGGCGCGAAGGCAGGCTGAGTTAAGCAGGCCTTGCCTGCCCGGCGTGCTGCGGGTTACAATCAAGACAATCATCAAGAGAAAGACGGTGATCCCATGGCCAAGAAATCCGGCAATCAACAACTGGCGCAGAACCGCAAAGCGCGGCATGATTATTTCATTCTGGAGACCTTCGAAGCCGGCATCGAATTGCGGGGTACGGAAGTGAAATCAATCCGTCTCGGCCGCTTGAACCTGAAAGACAGCTATGCCCGGGTGGAAAAAGGGGAGTGCTGGCTGCAAAACGTGCATATCAGCCCTTATGAGGCCGGCAATCGCTTCAATGTGGATCCCCTGCGGGCGCGCCGGCTGCTGTTGCATAAGCGTGAAATTCTCAAACTGCAGAGTGCGGTCAAAGAAAAAGGCCTGACCCTCGTGCCGATTTCCTTCTATCTCAAAGAGGGCCTGGTCAAGGTGGAACTGGGGATTGCCCAAGGCAAAAAAATGTATGACAAGCGGGACGATGAGGCCGATAAAGCCGCCAGGCTGGAAAGCGCGCGCGCCACGAAGCAAACGAACCGTTACAATTAAACTTTGACAGAATCCCGCAGGTCGGGAACTTGACAAGCGGGCAAAAACTGTGTATAATTCCTTCCTGACAATTAAATTCTCATCAAGAGCGGTGGAGGGACAGGCCCGATGAAACCCGGCAACCGGCTGCGCTGCGGTACGGTGCCAAATCCTGCACAAAAGCTTGTGGCAGATGAGTGTATATGCAAAACGCAAAGACCTCTGCTTCTATGGGCAGAGGCCTTTTTTGCGCCGACAGATCCCGAGAAGACCTGTCAGTACACGGTTTGATCTTAAGGTAGGGAGGAAACGATGATGAACAAAGAACGTCACTATTTCACTTCGGAATCGGTTACCGAAGGACATCCTGATAAGATGTGCGATCAGATTTCCGATGGCATCCTCGATGCGATTATAAGCAGCGACAAAGGAGCAAGAGTCGCCTGCGAGACAATCGTCTGCACCGGACTGGCGCTGGTCATGGGGGAAATCACCACCACAACTTATGTGGATATTCCCAGTATCGTGCGGCAGGTCATCGAGGAAATTGGCTACACCCGCGGTAAATATGGTTTTGACGCAGAAAACTGTGCTGTACTCACTTCCATCACCGAGCAATCGGCGGATATTGCCATGGGTGTCAATGCCGCCCTGGAGTTGAAGGAAGGCAGCGAGAAAGAAACGGCGGATAATTGGCTGGGCGCCGGTGACCAGGGCATGATGTTTGGCTTTGCCTGCAATGAAACGCCGGAGCTGATGCCCGCTCCGATTCAGTATGCCCATCAGCTGACCCACAGATTGGCGGCGGTGCGCAAGTCAGGTCTGCTGCCCTGGCTGCGGCCCGACGGCAAAAGCCAGGTGACCGTAGAATATGAGGGGAATGTCCCCGTGCGGATTGCTACCGTTGTTTTATCCACGCAGCATGCGCCGGATGTCTCGCAGGAAGAAATTCGCCGGGAAATCCTGCAGCAGGTGATTATTCCGGCTTTGCCTGCGCATTTGCTGGATGAACAGACCCGCTATCTGATCAACCCGACCGGACGTTTTGTGATCGGCGGTCCGCATGGCGATTCCGGCTTGACCGGCCGTAAAATCATTGTCGATACCTACGGCGGCATGGCCAGCCACGGCGGCGGCGCTTTTTCCGGCAAGGATCCCACCAAAGTCGATCGTTCGGCCGCTTATATGGCGCGTTATATCGCTAAAAATCTGGTAGCAGCCGGTTTGGCCGACCGCTGCGAACTGCAGCTTGCCTACGCCATCGGGGTCGCGCAGCCGGTTTCGGTGATGCTGAATACGTTCGGCACCGGCAAGTTAGGAGAAGACCAACTGGTCAAGCTGGTGCGCCAGTATTTTGACATGCGTCCGGCCGCTATTATCAATCGCCTCAACCTGCGCCGTCCCATCTATCGTCAGGTGGCCTGTTACGGTCACTTCGGACGCAGCGATTTGGACCTGAGCTGGGAAAAGACAGATATGGCTCAAATTCTGGCCAACGCCGCACTCAAAATCAGCGCGTCAGCCGTGTAATCGGCGGAGCAATGCAACTCCCCTGTATCGCCGCAGCCTAAGGTTGCGGCGATACAGGGGAGTTTTACTTGGATTCGCCGCGGTCCTGTGCTATAATCAACAGGAAACCGGTGTTTGCAGGGAAAACGATTTTTTTTGCTTGAGAGAAAGGCGGCGGCTGGCATGGTTTTATTGGAAGGCACGGTACGCAGAATTACTTTTCATAACACAGAGAACTTTTATACCGTGCTGCGTCTGGAACTGCCGGGCAAACAACTGCCGGTTACGGTGGTCGGTCACTTTCCTGCGGTCAAAGAAGGAGAGCAATTGCGCCTGGAAGGCGATTGGATCACTCATGCCACCTTCGGCCGTCAATTCCGGGCCGAGAAAAGCGAGATCCTGCTGCCAACCACCGAGAACGGTCTGATTCGCTACCTTGGTTCCGGTCTGCTGAAAGGAATCAAACATAAACGGGCGGAAGCCATGGTGCAAAAGTTCGGTAAAGAAATCCTGCGTGTGATCCGGGAAGAGCCGCAGCGGTTGCAGGAGATTCGCGGCATCACAGCCAAAATGGCCGTGCAGATGCAGCGGGACCTGCAGGCGAATCAACAAATCGAAGCTTTTATGATCTATTTACAGGGCTTTGAGATCAGTCCGCATCTGGCGCTGCGCATTTATAAACATTATCAGGGGCAAAGCGGCGTCGATATGATTGCCTTGATCCGTGAAAACCCCTACCGTTTGGCCGATGAAGTGTTTGGCATCGGCTTCCGCACGGCCGACGAAATCGGCAAAAAACTGGGTGTGCAGGAGACTGATCCCAAACGCCTGCGCGCCGGACTCAGTTTTGTTTTGAGCGAGCAAGTCAATGACGGCCATTGTTATTATCCGGAAGAGCTCCTGCTGGAAAAAGCGGCGGAATATCTGAAAGTGGAAAACGCCTTGCTGCAGACGGCGCTGCTGTCTTTGCTGAGCAGCGGCGATTTTGTGGCGGAAGCGGAAGCCGGCGGCAGGCGGCGGATCTATTTGCTGCCTTTTTATCTTGCCGAAACCAATACGGCGCAGCGGCTGCGGCTGCTGTTGAATTTGGGTGCGGCGAATCTGCCGACTTTGCTGCAGGAGACAACCGGAGAAGACGATTTTCAGCTAAAACTGCTGCAGTTGCAAGCACAGCAGCAGATTACTTTTGCACCGGAACAGCGCATCGCTTTACAGGAAGCGCTGCATAACAGCCTGACGATCATTACCGGCGGACCGGGCACCGGTAAAACCACGATTGTGCGGGCTTTGGTGGCGCTTTATCTGCAATTGGGCGCCAAAGTTTTATTGGCGGCGCCCACCGGCCGGGCGGCCAAACGCCTGAGCGAAGTCACCGGCCGGGAAGCGAAGACTCTGCATCGCCTGTTGGAATACAGCTTTGTGGCCGGCAGCGGTGTTGATTTTGCCCGCAATGAAGACAATCCTCTGGGCTGTGATTTATTGATCGTGGATGAAAGCTCGATGATCGACTGCCTCTTGTTTTATCATTTGCTGAAAGCGTTGCCCAACGGCTGCCGTTTGATTCTGATTGGAGACCAGGATCAGCTGCCCCCCGTCGGCCCCGGCAATGTGCTGAAAGATCTGATTGCCTCCGGTGTGGTGCCGGTCGTGCAATTGCGGACTGTTTTCCGGCAGGCGGCCGAGAGCCGTATCGTAACCAACGCACATCGCATCAACCGGGGAGAGGTACCGCTCTATGGGGAACAAAACAGCGATTTCTTTTTTATGGAAAAAGAAAATGGCGAAGAAGCCCTGCAGCTGGTCTGCGATTTGGCAGCCGTTCGTCTGCCCAGTTTTCTGAATCTCGACCCGCTGGAAGGAATTCAGGTGCTGACACCGATGCGCCGCGGCAGCGTTGGTGTGGAAAGCTTGAATCAAGCCTTACAGCAGCGCCTGAATCCGGCCGCCCGGGGCAAAGCGGAACTGCAGCGCAACGGAGTGGCTTACCGTTTGGGTGACAAAGTCATGCAAATCCGCAATAACTACGATAAAGCCGTGTTCAACGGCGATATCGGCCGCATCATGTCGGTGGATGCCGAAGCGCAAAGCCTGGTTGTAGAATATGTCGACGGCGAGGGCAGCCATTTGATTGCCTATGAGGACAACGAACTGGACGAATTGGTGCAGAGCTATGCCATCTCCGTGCATAAAAGCCAGGGCAGCGAATACCCTGTGGTGATTCTGCCGCTGCTGACGCAGCATGCCGTGATGCTGCAGCGCAACCTCCTGTATACTGCCGTTACCCGCGGCAAAAAGCTGGTTGTTGTGGTTGGCAGCAAGCGCGCCATGCAGATGGCGGTCCGGCGCAATGATGTTGCCGTACGCTATACCGCTCTGGCTGAGCGCCTGAGGTTGGGCCGATGATAAAAAAACCCTGGCGCTATTACCCTTGGCTGCAGGCTGTCGGTAGTCTGATTTTCCCGCCGCTGCGGCAATGTTCGCTCTGTCAGGCTAAGATCGAAAGGGAAAGTGATCATGGCGTCTGCCCAAGCTGCTATGCCGGGCTGCCTTTTTTAGCGGATCCCGTATGTCCCATCTGCGGGACGCCGTTTCCCGGCGGTGCGATTTGCGGTGTCTGCCGGCAGCGGCAGACAACTTTTACCGCCAACCGTGCCTTACTTGCCTATCAAGACAAAGGCCGTGATCTGATCTTGGATTATAAGTACCGCTTTCAGCCCTCACTGGCCGATTTTTTTGCCGCCGAATTAACGGCGCGGCGTCTGCCGCAATACCAGTTTGAACAGACACCTCTGCTGACTTGGGTACCGATGACGCGCTCCCGCCTGCGTGAGCGCGGTTATAATCCCGCCTTACTCCTGGCGGAAGCGCTCAGCGTTACGAGCGGTTATCCGCTGCAGAATACCCTGGTCAAAACGAGCCAACCTCCCGATCAGCATGGTCTCAACCGTGCAGAGCGCTGGCAGGTGCTGAAGGATGTTTATCAGCCGATTGCCCACCTGCAGGCCGCCGGGCAGGTTTACCTGCTGATTGACGATGTTTACACCACCGGAGCGACCCTGCACTTTTGCGCGGCTGCGCTGCGCCAAGCCGGCGCCAAAGAGGTTTTCTGTCTGACGGCCGGCCTGACACTCTGAGGGATAGCGGGAAATGTTGCTTTGAGACAGCCGAAAAAAGAAGGAAAGTGAAATTGGTCTGTTGAACTGTAGCAATAAGACAGGTGAGCAAGCCTCCTGTCGGGTTAGTATCACAAGAAAGAGGTGTGACTATGAACCTACAGTTCAAAGCGAAACATTTTACTCCCAACGAAAACCAGATCGGTTACGCAAGCAAAAAACTTTGTAAATTTGACAAATTGCTCAACCGGGAAATCGAAGCCGCGGTCAACTGCAGCAGAGTCAAAGATCAGGAGCGAGTTGAGATCACGATCACAGCGGCCGGGTTCCGTCTGCGCGCCGAAGTCATTGCGCCTGAATTTTATGCCGCCTTCGATGCTGCTGTGGACACATTGGAAAGACAATTGGATAAATATAAAACACGCTGGAATACCAAGCGCAAGAGCGGAGATTCCATCCGCACCGGCGCTTGGCTGCCGGAAGAGAAAAGTCCGGCAGAGAGAGAACTCGAAGATCCGGAAATCATCCGTGTCAAACGATTTGCCTTAAAGCCAATCAGTCCGGAAGAAGCCATTATGGAAATGGAAATGCTGGCGCATACCTTCTATATGTTCCTTAACGCCGAGACCGAAGAAGTGAATGTGGTTTATCGCCGTAACGATGGCAAGTATGGTTTGATCGAACCGGAACTGAAGTAAGCATTGCGCACAAGCAAAAATCCCCCGGCGGCAGAGCCGGGGGATTTATTGATTCTGCCGAAGAAGGGTGATTGACTTAACCGGTTGAATGATTTAGAATGGTAAAGAATAATCGAGTCAGATTAATTTCTATTTGCTGAATGGATGACGGGAACCAGACGAAGCGGGCGTTCAAAACGCAGCGGCAAAGGAGTAAATGAAGTGAAAGCGAAAAAGCAATGGCTAACCGTTTTGTTTTCAATCGCCTTAAGCATTGCTTTGCTTTTTGTCTGCTATTCTTATCACGATTCCGCTGCCGACCCTTATGTTCTCAACCAGGAGGAAATACAGGATCTTTCCGACGGCTGGCTGCAGCAGCAGGACGGCGTCAAACTGAGTCTGCCCTACTCTGCGGGTCTGACCGGGCAGGCGCCCTTGGTTTTAGCCGGCCTGCTGCCGAGCTACCTGCCGGATTTTGCCGTCCTCTGCATCGAAACGAATTATCAATACCTGACGGTGACTGCGGGAGACACTGTGCTGTACGCTTCCAATGAAAATCGCTTGACGATCTTCGGCAAACCTTTCTATCTTACCCTGCATCTGGTTGAACTGCCGCGGGACCTGCAGGGCAGTTGGCTGACCTTTACAACGGGCACGAATGCGGCAGAGCAGAATGTGGGGATCCGTCGGCTTGTCCTTGGCAATAAAAGCGCGGTGACCATCCGCCTGCTGAGAGAAATTGCGCCTGAGTTGCTCTATTGCGTCATCATTTACCTGGCGGGACTGTTTTTTTTAACGGTGACATTTTTTTTCAATAAAACCAGCATGGCGGGCAGCCGCGCTATTTTCAGAAATCTGGGGATCTTTAGCCTGCTGGCGGCAACCTGGCTGCTGACGGATATTAAGCCGTTGCAGCTCTTTTTTCCCAGAAAAGAAGTGGCTTATTTACTTTCCTTCTGCAGCATGATGCTGATGCCGACGGCTTTTTTGCTGTTTGTCCGCCAAATTTGTCAGCGCGGGAAAGTGGGTTTGGACGTTCTGAGCTATCTGACCGTTTTTGCATTTTTGCTGAATTTAAGCTTGGCTGCCGCGGGGATTGCCAGCCTCGCTCAGACTATTCTGCTCAGCCACCTCCTGATTGCCGTCACGCTGATCTACGTGGCGGTGATTGGTTTGCTCGAATATCGGAATGACCGAAGCACAGATCTGCGCGAAATCATCCTCGGTATCTTTGTTCTCTGCTGCAGTGCCGGGATCAGCCTCGTTCAGTATTACTTTGCCAGACCGGATGACAATGCAAATTATGCCATGGTGTTCAAACTGGGTATTCTCGTCTTTATTATACTGCTGGCTGTCTCGGCAATCAGAAAAAGTGCGGCGTTTTATCGCGGTCTGACCGCAGCGGAGATTTATCGGAAAATGGCTTTTACCGATTCTATGACAAACCTGGGCAATCGAGCCGCCTTTGAAATTGACATGAGTCAAAGGCAAAAGCAACCGGATGCCTCGAAAAGCTTGGCGGTGGCCGTTTTTGATATGGATAACCTCAAACAAAGCAATGATAATTTCGGTCACCTTGCAGGAGATGAGCTGATTTGCGGTTTTGCCGCCTGTATACAAAATGTATTTCAGGACTATGGCACCGCTTATCGCATCGGCGGGGACGAATTCGCCGTGATTCTGGAGCTACAGGAGCGAGCGATGCCGGAGACCCTGATGTTGGAATTTGAACGCCGCATCCGGCAATATAACGCTTCGCATTTGCATCCGATCCGGTCATCCTGGGGATTTGCGGCAGCCGGGCAAGCACAGACAGAAGACGTCGATCTGGAGCAGCTGTTTAAAAAGGCGGATCAGGAGATGTACCGGCAGAAGGCAAAGCATAAATCGGATCTTTAAAAAAAAAAAGAGAAAAGCGCCGTCCGCTTCTCTTCAACAGAGAAGCGGATGGCGTTTTTTTTAACGGCAAGACGAAAATTCTGCCCGGCTGGTCTGCGGCCCAGACTTCAGCGAAGCGGTTTGCTGCTCCGGGGGACGGAATTCAACCAAACATGTCCCTGCGGGTAGGCTTTTTTCAGCGCGAAGCTAAGCCACTGCTGCTGTTCTTCCGACATCAGCGGCAGTACGGTCTCATAATCCTGCTGATAACCTTCCCGTCCCGGATCGCTTGATTTGTAAAGCAAAATCAATTCCGGCGCCAGATAAGGCACGCCGCCTCTTTGCAGAATGGCCTGACTGAGTTTGCGTTTGATTTCCGGGTTGCGGGCATAGAGGAAATCGCTGCTGTTGGTCTGGTCAAAGAGAAATTCAATGTAGTTGAGCTCGGTCTGCTCTTTCTGTTCCATTTCACAGCTAAAAAATCCGGCTTCTTTGCCGGGCTGCAGTTTGAAAGTGCGATTGCCCGGATAGATGCAGAAAAGGTTGCGTTTCAGCAGTTTTTGATCCTCCGGATCGTCGATCCGGTGGACCAAATTCTCACCGCAGGCTTCATACAGCGTCCAGCCTTTGGCCTGCATAAAGCGAATCAGGGTGTTGCGGTCTTTTTGCCAAACAGAAATATCCAGGTCGTAATGCAGCCTCGATTTTCTGTTTAAAAACAAATCGATGGCATAACCACCGCAGACAGCGTAATGCAGCGGTAAATCGGCGAGCAATTTGCTGGTTTGGATGACCAATGCAGGTAACATGAAAATCCCCTCCTAGTAGCTAATTTTGCTGACCGTGACCGGCTGCTGCGACTGTTTTTGTTTGCGATGACGGTATAGGTTAATCCCCAAAGCCGCCGCAAGACAGGCGATCAGAAAGATCGGCATGATCCAGGCATTGTAGGTTTCATCGCTGGTCAGTACTTCAACCCATAACGTATCCATCAGAGAGTTTGCCTCGTCGCTGAGATTGACATAAGATTCGGCTTTGGCGAGAATTTCCCTGGAGGGATAGCGGATGGGATCCCCGGTGATTTCTTGACCCAGCAGGGCGAAAGCGCCGGTATTGGCGGTGGAATAGCCGATGTAATCCATGTTTATGGCGGCCACACTGGGTTCGTTGAGAAAATTGATATACATTTCGGCGGCCAGTTTATTGTTGGCCACCACAGGAATACAAGTGCTGTCAACAAACATGTTGACTCCTTCTTCGGGGAACGAAAAGGCCAGGTCCGGATTTGATTTCTGCATTTGAAAAAAGTCGCCGGCATAATAGGGTGCCATGACCGCCTCACCGGCGATCATTTTGTCGTAAATTTCATCCATGACATAAGCCTGCACCAGCGGTTTCTGAATTTTCAGTTCCCGTACCGCTTCCTGCAGCTCATTGGCATTTTCACTGTTCATCGAATAGCCCAGTTTCTTCAGCGTGAGACCAAAGGCATCTCTGGGGCTGCCGAACATCAGGATTTCCCCCATGTAATTGGCGTCCCAGAGCGCGTTCCAACTGGTGGGGGCATCGGGAATGATGCCGGTATTGTAGATTATCCCGGTCGTGCCGCGACTGTAGGGGACGCTGTAGGTGCCGTTGGGGTCAAAGGCCATATTGCGGAATTCTTCCATGATGTAAGACGCATTGGGAATCTGATTGTAATCCAAGGGCAGCAGCATCTCTTCTTTGATCATGCGGGAAACCATATAATCGGATGGAATGATCACATCGTAACTGACGCTGCCGCTTTTTAATTTGGCATACAGTTCTTCATTGGTGGAAAAATTATCGTAGATGACCCGAATACCGGTCAGTTCGGCAAATTCCTTGTTGATATCCACATAATCCGAATCATTGGTCGCCATGTATTCACCCCAGTTGAAGACATTGACGGTGGTGTTGGTATCCGCCAGTTGACCGTAATAGTCCATATCGAGGGAAGCGTAATCGATGGTAAAATCAAAGGGTTCTGCCGCAGCGGTCTCTGCCGCCGTTTCCGCCGCTGTTTCTGCTGGCTCTTCCGCGCGGACCGGGCCGGTAAACGGAGCAGCCAACAAAGCGCAGCTCAGTAAGAGCGCAAGCAAACGAATATTCTTTTTCATCTGTTACACTTCCTCCTCTTTCCTGATATGGAGGGCTTGACGGGTTTCGCGTTCCTGCCGCAGCAGTTTTCTTTCCTTCTGACCTTCCGAAACATAAGAAATCAGCAGCACTGTCAGCACCACCACAAAAACGATTGTGGAAAGCGCGTTGATTTCCGGGCTGATCCGCCGGCGGGTCATGGCGTAGATGCGGATGGGTAAAGTCTGGGAGGCGGGACCGGTTGTGAAATAGCTGATCACAAAGTCGTCCATGGACATGGTCAGCGCCATCAGGAAACCGGCGAAAATGGCGGGGGAAATCTCCGGAATGATCACCTTGCGGAAAGCCTGCCAGGGCGTGCAGCCTAAGTCCAGCGCAGCTTCGTAAGTAAATTGATCCAGCTGACGCAGCTTTGGCATGACATTGAAAATAACATAAGGAATATTGAAAGTGATATGAGCCAAAATCAAGGTCAGATAACCGGCGTTGATGGGAATATTCATCTTTTCTCTGGCAAAAACAAAAAGCAGCATCAGGGAGACACCGGTGATGATATCGGGGTTGATGATGGGCAGATAGGTGATTGTGCGAACGAGCTGTTTTGCTTTGGAATTCAGCGAATTGATGCCGATGGCGGCCGCCGTGCCGACCAGCGTGGCGACAACGGAAGAGATGGCGGCAACCAGCAACGTATTGCCAAACGCGCTGATGATGGCGTCATTTTGAAAAAGCTTGCCATACCAGTCAAGGGTAAACCCGGTCCAGGCGCCGCGGCTTTTATTGGCGTTGAAGGAGTAGGTGATCAGCACGGCAATGGGAGCATAGAGAAAGACCATCACCATTGCCACATAAGAACTTTTCAGCCATTTCAAGTTTCTCATAACAGCACATCCTCCATTTCTTCATTATCAAAAGAGTTGAGGAGGCTCATGCAGAGCAGGATAATCACCATCAGAACAAGCGAAATGGCGGACCCCAGATTGGGATTATAGGTGTTGCCGTAAAACTGCAGATCAATCAGATCGCCGATCAGCAGATTGGCGCCGCCGCCCAACATCCGGGAAATAATAAAGGTGGAGATGGCCGGCACAAAAACCATAGTGATACCGGCGGTGATGCCGGGGATGCTCAAAGGCAGGACGACGCGGCGGAAAATATCGAAGAAGCCGGCGCCCAGATCGCGCGAGGCTTCAATTAAAGAATCGCTGATCTTGATCATAATGGTATAGAGCGGCAGGATCATAAAAGGCAGATAATTGTAGACCATGCCGAGCACCACGGCGCCGGGCGTATTGATCAGATTCAGCGGCGCGATGCCGAATAGGCCCAGGAAACGGTTGATCAGACCGGTTTTCTCTAAGATAGTCATCCAGGCATAGGTGCGCAGTAAAAAATTCATCCACATGGGCAGCATCACGAGCAAAAGCAGAAGGCGCTGGTTGTTGCCCACCTGGCGTGACATGATATAGGCCAGAGGATAAGCGATCAGCAGACAAATTGCCGTGGCAATGGCAGCCAGAATGATGGAGCGCATCAGCACCGGCATATATTTGCCAACCTGCGAGATGTTCTCAAGGGTCCATTGACCTTCCGCATTGGTAAAGGCAAAATAACCGATCAAAAACAGCGGTACAACAATAAAGATGACCATCCAAACCAGATAAGGAGCGGCGGCCGTTTTGGACTTAAACATTTCAGTTGCCCTCCATTTTTGCCATGATTTGGATGTTTTCGGGGGCAATCTGGATACCGATGTGCTTGCCAGGTTCGGCGAATTTCGTGGTATGGATCATCCAGTGCAAGCCATGGGCGCTGAGCATGGTTTCGTAATGGACACCTTTAAAAATCACGCTTTCCACAATTCCGCTCAATTGTCCCTCTTCCGGAGCGACAATCACCATATCTTCGGGACGAATCACCACATCAACCGGTTCCATCCGATCCCAGCCGCGATCCACGCAAGGGAATTTGACACCGGCAAATTCCACCAGCAGATCCTCATGCATAATTCCGTCCACGATATTGCTTTCCCCGATAAAATCTGCCACAAAGGCATTGACGGGTTCATTATAAATATTGACCGGCGTATCAATCTGCTGAATTTTACCGTCTTTCATTACCACAATGCGGTCGGAAAGCGTTAAGGCTTCCTCCTGATCGTGGGTGACATAGATGAAGGTGATTTCCAGGTTTTCCTGGATGCGTTTTAATTCTTTCTGCATATCCTTGCGTAACTTCAGATCGAGCGCACCCAAAGGTTCGTCCAGCAATAAAACCCGGGGGTAATTGACCAAAGCACGGGCAATGGCAACACGCTGCTGCTGCCCGCCGGATAATTGGTTGATGTTGCGGTGCTCGAAGCCCTGCAGGTTGACCAATTCAAACATTTCATTGACGCGAGACTGGATTTCTTTTTCCGCCAATTTTTTAACGCGAAGACCAAAAGCAACATTTTCATAAACATTCAAATGGGGAAAAAGGGCATATCGCTGAAATACAGTGTTGACCGGCCTTAAATGGGAAGGCAAATCATTCATTTTTTTGCCTTCGAACAGAACGTCTCCCTGTTTTGGCCGGATAAATCCGCCGATAATCCGTAAGGTGGTTGTTTTGCCGCAGCCGGAAGGTCCCAGCAAGGTTACCACTTCTTTATCATGAATATCCAGGCTGAAATCATCCAGGACGCGTTCCCCATTGTATTCCATTACCAGATTGCGCAAACTAATCAGTACTTTCTCATCTTTCATCCTGCAGTTCTCCTTCTTATCGTCACGTATTGGACCAATTCGATTTTGCTTGCATCATAAACCTCTTAGAAAAAAATTTTCGCATCCGTCTGAATGCGAATTTCAAATAGAATTATAGCATAAAACGTTCGCCACAGATATATTTATTTTGTAGTTTTCGGTGGAAAAGCAAATGGTAATTGCCAGCGGCTATTTCGGGCGCAACCGTGCCGAAAAAATTTATTTTCGCTGAGCAAAACGGGTTATCCATAGAGTTTCCCCCATCCTTTTCAGCTTATCCACAAGTTATACACCATGAATGGTGGATAAAAAGGCTTCGACTACCGGCAGAAGCGCCAAAATCAGCTGCCCGGTTATCACAGGCAGTTGATAAACCGGGCAGTTTGCCGAAAAATATCCTGATGAATCGTTCAATATCAGCTTGTTTCCCAATGAAGAAAGCTGAACAATAGGAAAACCAGGCAGTTTTTTAGTTTAATCTTTTTATAGATCAGGCGCTGCAAGCGTATATTTTCAGCGACTGACAAAAAGGAGCAAAGCCGGCTGTGTATAAAACAGCAAAGAACAGAGGGTAGCAATCTTAATAAGAAAAGGAAGGGAGTCTTAAGCAACGCGCGCCGGATTTGCGGCATTGCCTGAGACTCCGATTCTTTTTTCCTGCTTCTAGCAGCATTCCTCAAACAATTTGGCGGCCGTCTCCATATTCAGCGTCACATTCAAACCGAAAGGACAGCGTTTCACGCAGTCGCCGCAGGCCAGGCATTCCGACGGTTTGACCTCCAGATTTTCATAAGCCTGCTTCAGGGCTTCGGTCATGCCGTGATTTTTAGCGGAGTCGAGCAATCTGGTTATTTCGGCAATATTGATATGCATCGGGCAGGGCAGGCAATGATTGCAATACATACAGGTTTTGCTGCCGCCTGTATTAATTGCGGCTAAAACAGCGTGATAGTCTTTCTCCGCTGCGCTGTTTTGGGCAAAAGCGGCGGCGACTTTTACTTCCTCCAGATTTTTACAGCCAACCAATACGCTGCTGACCGCGGGACGGTCCAGGGCATACTGCACACACTGCGCTACCGTGAGGGCTTTGCCAAACGGGGAATCGGCCGGATCCAGGAGACAACCGGCTGCCAGCGCTTTCATGGCGGTAATACCAACCTTCCGCTCGGCGCAGAGATTGTAGAATTTAACGCGTTCTTCGTCGATGGTTACGGTGGTGGGGAATTTATCCTCGTCTTTCATCTCAAAGAAAGTATCCACATTGGGCATGACCAGATCGAAAATCGGACTGATACTGAACAACACCACATCGATTTTGCCGGTCCTGACAATTTCCTGCGCCACTTCGGCATTATGCGAACTGACGCCGAGAAAATGAAAGACACCTTTTTCTTTTTGTTCGCACATATAATCGAGAATGCCGTGCTCCAGTACCGTCTGCCAATCGGACATTTCGTCGACATAATGCAGCATGGCAATGTCGATGTAATCGGTATGCAAGCGCTGCAGAAAATCTGCGATGTAGAGTTGACATTGCTCCGGATCGCGGCTGCGTTTGTATTGTCCGTTTTCCACTACGGCGCCAACATGACCCTGCACATACATTTTATCCCGCTGCCCTTGGAGCGCATCACCGATTTTACTGCGGACATCCGGATCGGGCATAAACACATCGATGAGATTGATCCCCTGGCTGATGGCATAATCGATCATCTGCCTGGCTTCTTCCGGTGAAGCTTTGACGAAATATTCGCAGCCCAAACCAACTTCGCTGACCCGTAAGCCGGTTTTTCCTAAATTGCGATAATTCATAAAATTCGCTCCCTTCAAACTGTTTTATAACTAATTCTACCTGATTGGGAAAGAACCCTTCTTTGCACAGCCAAAGATAGAAAAAAAGGTTGTTTAAAAGGATTGTGATGTGACTTAAATTTACAAGGCGGCAAACCTGCTGCTTTGACTCGTCTGAACGGTAAAATAAACTATAGTTCAACCGAAACCTTGAAATCAGCGATTGGGATAGCGCTGCCTGCCGTCTTGTGCTATACTAGAAAACACATTCAGCAGGAAAAGAGGCAGATCCATGCAAGTATTCCATCAAACAGCAAAGGATTATACGACCTTGCCCTGGAGCGGCGGCAGCACGACACAGCTGTTTCTCTGGCCGCCAAAAGGCAGCTACCCCGAGCGTGATTTTCTCTTCCGCATCAGTTCTGCCACTGTGGAAACGGAAACATCCAGCTTTACAGAACTGCCCGGAATTGACCGGTGGATAACGCCTCTGCAGGGCAGTTTGACCCTGCGGCATGAGGGGCATCACAGTGTCACCCTGCAGCCGCTGCAGATTGACAGTTTCTCCGGCAGCTGGCAGACAACCTGTATCGGCAAAGCGCGCGACTTTAATCTGATGCTGAAAAAATGTCAGGGTCAAATGGAATTGCTGCCGCGGCGGAAGCGCCTGGAAATTGAGCCGACCAGGCGGGAAGCATTTGAAGGCTTCTATTTTACCAAACCCGGCAACTGTTTGGTGCAGGGCACAGTCTACGCTGTGCAGGCAGGGGACTTATTGCTGCTGCATTTACAGGCAGAAGAGGAACGCGTTGAAGTGATCCTGCAAATGGAAGAGACGTTGCATCTCGCGATCCAATTGTAAGCGAATACGGCATCTTGCGATCCAATTGTAAGCGAATACGGCATCTTGCGATCTAATTGTAAGCGAATACGGCATCTTGCGATCTAATTGTAAGCGAATACGGCATCTTGCGATCTAATTGTAAGCGAATACGGCATCTTGCGATCTAATT
>JAJFTT010000035.1 GCA_021372785.1 Negativicutes bacterium
AGCTAAAAAGCCAATTAGCAGAAAATGCCGCTGTTTGACTCTTGAAAAATGCCTCAACAGAATTTATTTTATCAGCAGCAAAGAAGCCTTTCATGGTTTCTTTGCTGTTTTACATAGATTTTACAATAGCTGTCTTCTGTATTTTACATTCTGCCACTAAACTGGAACTAAAAAGGAGAATGTAAAAATGAAGAAAACACTCGTTTGGCTGAGTTTACTTGGCTGTCTGATTTTTCTGCTGAGCGGCTGTAATTTTAAAGATAACGATCAATTCAGTTTGACCCACGCGATCACCATCATCAGCCGCGAAGAAGGCTCCGGCACCCGCAGCGCTTTTATTGAATTATTCGGCGTGGAAAAACTGAATGCGCGCGGTGTCTATGTTGATTACACCACACCGGAAGCGGTGATCGCCGACAGCACAGCCGCTATGCTTGCCGCCGTAGCGGAGGATCCCCATACGATCGGCTATCTCTCGATTGGTTCGCTGGATGCGAGTGTGACGGCGCTGAGCATCGACAGCAGCACAGCCAGCAAAGAGAATATCCTCAACGGCAGCTACCGCATGGCCCGCCCTTTCCAGCTTGTCACCGACAGAAACATTAACGGCCTGACCCAGGATTTTACCGATTTCATTCTCAGTTCCGAAGGAAAACCTATCCTCGAGTCCGCCGGTTATCTGGCTGCCGAAGGCACGGAATCTTACCTCGGCACGAAGCAACGCGGGAAAATTGTGATTGCCGGTTCCTCTTCCATCAGCCCGGTGATGGAAAAACTGAAGGCTGCTTACCTGGAACGGCAGCCGGCTGTAACCGTAGAAATCCGGCAAAGCGATTCGTCTGCGGGAATTGCCGCTGTCGCCGAAGGCAGCGCTCAGCTTGGTATGTCTTCCAGAGCATTGAAAGAGAACGAACTGAACCGCGGTCTCAAGGCGACTCCTTTCGCGCTGGATGGTATCGCTGTGATTGTCAACAAGCAGAATCCGGTGAAGAATCTCACAACGGTACAGATCAGGAGCATTTTTATCGGTGAGTCTTTACGATGGGGAGATGTGATCTAAGATGAGGCGAAAAGAACAGGCTGCTCATTTACTTTTCTTCCTGACCGCTTGTATATCCATTGCAGCCGTGGCCCTGATTTGCTTTTTTCTTTTTGCCAACGGCATACCGGCAATGCGGCAGATCGGTTTATTCAACTTCCTGACAGGTCGTGTCTGGCGGCCATCCAATGACCTCTATGGCTTGCTGCCGATGATCATGGGCAGCCTGTATGTCACAGCCGGCGCGATTCTGCTTGGCGTACCTTTGGGCGTTCTGACGGCGCTCTATCTGGCGCATTTCTGTTCCCGGCAGCTCTATCGTTACCTGAAACCACTGATCGATTTGCTGGCCGGCATCCCTTCCGTTGTTTACGGTTTTTTTGGCATCGTTGTGTTGGTACCGTTCGTCCGGCAAACCTTCGGCGGCAACGGCAATAGCATACTCACCGCTTCCCTCCTGTTGGGGATTATGATTCTGCCGACCATCATCGGAATTTCCGAAGCGGCTTTACGCGCTGTCCCCGTCAGCTATTACGAAGGCAGCCTGGCCCTGGGAGCCAGTCATGAACGCTCTGTTCTCTTTGCCATCCTGCCCGCGGCAAAATCCGGCATCCTGGCCGGCGTTGTGCTAGGTGTGGGACGCGCTATTGGCGAAACGATGGCTGTCATGATGGTTGCGGGTAACCAAACCCGCATGCCGGCCGGTATTTTGGCCGGAATCCGCACGCTCACCAGTAATATTGCTATGGAAATGGGTTATGCCACAGATCTGCACAGAGAGGCGCTGATTGCCACGGCGGTCGTCCTCTTTGTCTTCATTCTGATCATCAACCTCTCGTTTTCCTTGCTGAAAAGGAGGTCTGCCCTATGAAACACCCTGCGCGCCCGTTTCGTCTGCAGCACATTCGCGATCGGCACGACCCGCTCTCTCTGGTGATCCGATTGCTGGTTTCCCTGGCTGCCCTGCTGACCGTTGGCATTCTGCTGCTTTTGGTCGGATACATTCTGATCAAAGGAATTCCTCATCTGCGTCCCTCTCTGTTTGCACTGCATTATAACAGTGAAAACGTTTCCTTACTGCCGGCGCTGCTCAATACGCTGATGATCATTCTGCTGACGCTGATCATCGCCGTTCCGCTGGGCATCTTCTCCGCCCTCTATCTTTCGGAATACGCCGGACGCAGCAACCGCTTTGTGCAATGGATCCGTTTAGCCACCGAAACGCTTGCCGGAATTCCCTCGATCATTTATGGTTTGTTCGGTATGCTTTTCTTCGTCACTTTTTTGCACTGGGGTTATTCTCTCCTGGCAGGTGCCTGCACCTTAGCGATTATGATTCTGCCTTTGCTGATGCGAACCACGGAGGAGGCGCTGCATTCTGTACCGGATGCATATCGGGAGGGCAGTTACGCCCTGGGTGCCGGACGCTTGCGAACCATCTTCAATATTGTTCTACCGGCAGCGATGCCGGGCATTCTGGCCGGTGTGATTCTCAGCATCGGACGCATCGTGGGAGAATCCGCCGCCCTGATCTATACGGCGGGAACAGCCAGTCAAATTGCCAACGGCTTATTTTCTTCCGGACGCACCTTATCCGTGCATATGTATAATATCTCCAATGAAGGGTTATATCTGAATCAAACTTATGCAACCGCAGTTGTCTTGCTCATCTTGGTAGCGCTGGTCAACTGGATTTCGCATTTTGTAGCCGGCAAGCTGACGAAAGGATCTTAATATGGATAAATTTACAATTAACGATCTCAATCTTTATTATGGCGATTTTCATGCTTTAAAAAACATAAACCTGAATTTGGCAGAAAACCGCATTACCGCTTTCATCGGTCCCTCCGGCTGCGGTAAATCTTCTCTTTTGAAATGCCTGAACCGCATGAATGACCTGATTGAAGACTGCAGAATTACAGGAGAAATTCGTCTGGACGGCGAAGACATAAACGGATCAATGGATGTCAATCAATTGCGTAAGCGAGTCGGCATGGTTTTTCAAAACCCGAATCCTTTTCCGATGAGCATTTATGATAATGTTGCTTACGGTCCGCGCACTCACGGCATCCGCAGCAAAGCAAAACTGGACGGCATCGTCGAGCAAGCCCTGCACGACGCCGCGATCTGGGACGAACTGCAAGGCCGCCTGAAAAAAAACGCGCTCAGTCTTTCCGGCGGACAGCAGCAACGGCTTTGCATTGCCAGAGCTCTGGCAGTGGAACCCGAGGTTTTGCTGATGGATGAACCGACTGCCTCGCTCGATCCTATCTCCACTTCTAAAATCGAAGATTTGATTGTTGAACTGAAGAAAAAATACACGATTGTGATCGTCACCCATAATATGCAGCAGGCTGTGCGCACCTCCGATCAAACCGCTTTTTTCCTTTTGGGTGAAATTGTGGAAGCCGCTGCCACCGAGCAGTTGTTTTCCGTACCGAAAGAAAAGCGCACCGAAGATTATATTACCGGCAGGTTCGGTTAAACGACGGCTGCCGCCCAATCATGATGAATGCCAGCCAGTCGCCGCAGGGGAATTCTGTCCTCACACCGGTGTTAAAGAAGGGGATGACCAGATGATTTATTGTGTAGAGGATGATCTGAATATCAGGGAATTGATTGTTTACACGCTGCAATCCACCGGCTTTACAGCCAAGGGCTTCGCCGATGGCGAAGCTTTTTTTATGGAATTGCAGCAAAAAATGCCGGACTTGGTGATCCTCGATCTGATGCTGCCCGGTCAGGATGGCGCGTCGATCCTGAAACAGTTGCGCAGTACGGCGCAGACCGCCGATTTACCGGTGATTCTAGCCACCGCCAAAGGCAGCGAATATGACAAGGTTAGCGGACTGGATGCCGGTGCGGATGACTATATCAGTAAGCCTTTTGGCATGATGGAATTGGTTTCCCGCGTGAAAGCGGTTCTCCGCCGCAGCGGCTCAAAACAAAAAGGAGTGCTTTTGACGAGGGGCGCTTTAAGCCTCAATTCGGAAAAACATCAGGTATCCGTCAAAGGAGAAGCCATCCCGCTGACACTGAAAGAATTTTTGCTGCTGCAGCAGTTGATGTCGAATCCCGGTACGGTTTTCACCCGTGATGCTTTGCTGGCGACGATCTGGGGTTATGATTTCAGCGGTGAAACCAGAACGGTGGACGTGCACATTCGGACTCTGCGGCAAAAGCTGGGCGAATGCGGCAATCTGATTGAAACAGTGCGCGGGTTGGGTTACCGCATGGTGGAACAGGAATGAAAAGACGTATTTTTAGGGCTTTCTGCCTGCTTTCCCTCTTTGCTGTTCTGTTGAGCGGCAGCCTCTTCTTTGCCGTCGTTTACCGGGAGGTTTCTTTCAGTAAGCAGCAGGAAGTTCGCAATGAATTGGTTCTGGTCCGCACCGGTTTTACGCAAGGCAGTCTCGCCTATCTGCAAACGCTGCAGAGCGCCCCGGAACGCAACCGTCTTTGCCGCATTACCTGGATCAGCGCCGGGGGGGTCGTCTTATTTGATAATTACGAAACTGCCGCCGCCATGGAAAATCATCTGGACCGACCGGAAATCATCAGTGCTTTACAGAATGGCAGCGGCGAAGCGCTGCGCATGTCCAGCACACTGCATCAGCAGACTTATTATTACGCCGAGCGTCTGACCGACGGTACCGTGCTGCGCCTCGCCTTAACGACTGCCAGTATCTGGGCGACTCTCTTCAATCTGCTGCCCTCTCTGCTGCTGATCATCAGTCTGGTGATCCTGCTGGCGCTTTGGCTGGCCCGGCACGAAACGCAGGCAATTATCCAGCCAATCAATGCCATCAATCTGCAAAATCCGCTTGAACAAGATACTTATGATGAATTAGCGCCGCTGCTGCTGCGTATTGAGCAGCAAAACAAAGAAATCGCCGCCAAAATGGCGGAATTATCACAGACGCGTCTGGAATTCATTACCATCACGGAAAATATGAGCAACGGCCTGATCCTGCTTAATCAAAAAGAAGAGATTCTGACGATCAACCGCAGCGCCTGCAGAATACTGAATCTCAAAGCAGACCAGACAGTCGGCAGAAAGCTGTTGACGCAAAATCGCAGCTCAGTCCTGCAAAATCTGCTGCAGCAAGTCGAACAGGGAGAAATCGCCGAAGCTGTTCTGCAGCAAAATCAGCACAGCTATCAGCTGTTGGCTCACCCGGTTCTGAACAAGGCGGAACTGCAGGGAATTGTGCTGCTGATTTCAGATATCACCGAACAACAAGCCACGGAACAGCTGCGCCGCGAATTTGCCGCCAATGTTTCTCACGAATTAAAAACACCGCTGCAATCGATTTCGGGCTATGCCGAAATTATCAGCAATCATCTTGTCAAAGCGGAAGATATCCCGGAATTCGTCGATCGCATTTATCGGGAAGCCCGCCGGCTGATTGTTTTGGTGGATGACATCATGAAAATTTCCCGGTTGGATGAAAGCAAACCCAGTCTTGCAGAGGAACCGGTTGATTTGTATCTGTTGACACAGGATATTCTGCAGCGTCTGCAGCCGCAGGCGGAAGCCAAACAGGTCCGTCTGGAACTGAAAGGCGTCCCGGCAGAAATACAAGGGGTCAGACAAATCCTGGACGAGATGATTTTTAACCTGTGTGATAATGCCATCAAATACAACAAACAGGGCGGCCGCGTGGATGTTATCATCGAACGTCTGCCTTCTGCGCTGCGGCTGCGGGTCATCGATACCGGCATCGGCATTGCTCCGGAAGATCAGGAGCATGTTTTCGAGCGCTTCTATCGCGCAGATAAGAGTCATTCACAGAAAATCAGCGGTACCGGTCTGGGACTCTCGATTGTGAAACACGGAGCCCGTTATCATCACGCTGAAATAGAACTGCAGAGTATTCCGAATCAAGGCACTGCCATCAGCCTGAGCTTCCCTTTGAGCAATAAAATTAATCTGTAAGAACAGGAGGAAACGAACAGCATAATATAGAATATAAGCCTATAAATCAGAGCAAAGAGAGGCGTTACCAATGAAGCTGATTATCTCCATCATTCAAGACCAGGACTTCCGTGCTCTCTCTGATATCTTTCTCGAGAAAAATATCCGCTCTACCCGGCTGTCCAGCACCGGTGGGTTCCTCAGCAGCGGCAATACGACTCTGCTGATTGGAGTGGAAGAAACCAGAGTGGATGAAGTCATTGCTCTCCTGAAGCAATATTGTCATACCCGTACTCAACTGATGAATGCCGGTCCCATGACCGTAGATTTTATTGGTGTAATGCCGCATTATCCGGTCGAAGTGATCGTCGGCGGTGCTATCATCTTTGTTTTGGACGCGGAATGCATCGATCTGGAACAGACCGCCAAGCCGGAGAGTCAAAACACCGGAGCCTAAAACAATTCCGACGGGAGACTCCGGGCACCGCATTACAACGCTTACGGTATAGTTTCTGGCAAACTATGCCGTTTTCTTTTCCCTCCTTTTATCGTGCTCTCATTCATGAGCGGGAGTTGCCGCAGGTCTTGCTGAATTTTTTCCTTTCAATCCGGCAGTGTCACCGGATTGAAGGGAACCGGAAACAAAATCTCAACGTCTATAGCAATGATTGCCGCCTGTTGGCAGCCAGTAAAAAAATAAGGAGGAAATTATGTTAAAAAAAATCATTTGTATGAGCCTGATTGCCCTTTTAATCATGACCATGACACCCGTTGTCTGCGCTGCGGAACTGCCTGCTCTGCCGACCGGGACCGCAAAAGAAGCAACAGGGATGAGCGGCGGTGAGACCGTCAACGAACGCTTGGGCAAGGTCGCTCTGTCCGTCAAGCAGACCCTCAATCTGGATGACCGCTACACAACCTTCTATGGCAGCTTGAACGAAGATATCATTGATTCCTACTGGAACCTGAATTGGTCCAATGCGCAGGAAACTCTCACAGTCTATGCCAAAGAAAGTGGCAAAGTGATGCAGTATCAACGCAATCGTACTGCTGACGACCATGATTACGCTTACAAATATGGCCCGGAGTTCTCGCCGGTTTTTCCTGCCAATCGCAAAATTGACGCAAAACCAGTCGCTGAAGCCTTTGTTTCTGCTTTATTGACCGCAGAAGAATCTGCCGTCTTTGAACCGACGGATGCCCTGGAATTACTCTCCGCAACAACTTATGGTTTTAGCGGCAGAATTCAAATGTACGGCCTTGATACCGGTATCACCTTCACGGTCAGCGTTTTTGCGGACGATTTGACCATCAACAGATTTTACCGCAGCGATGCCAACACCAAAATGATCAACGACTTCTCCGATACGGTTACGATGATCGATGCCGCGGCTGCAGCGGCAAAGCTGCGCACGACGGTTAAACTGCAGCTGCAATATGTGCTGAGGGATACGGCCCCCGGCGAACCCATCCTGCCGAAGCCGGCGGGGAGTAAAACAACTGCAGATACTGCTGCTACCCAGGCAGTCTTACGCTATCTGCCTATGACCGACAGCAATTATCTCGTTGATGCCAAAACGGGCGAACTGATTGATATCACCGATTTATACGATGCTTTTAACCGGGCCAATCAAACGGTAAAAACGCCTGCCGGGATGGGTTCCTCCGACTCAAGCCCCTATCTTCCTGCACTCAGCGAAGCGGAACTGACAGGCATTGAGAAACTCAAAGATGTCCTCAGCAAAGAGGAATTGCAGGCAGCCGTTAAAGCCATGCCGGAAGTCATGCTGGATGACAACTATACGCTTACCGGTTACAACTTCTATTTAAACGAAGAAAACGGCGATGTGACTGCCTATTTAAACTTCAGTAAACCCTACAGTGAAAACAACTATCAATTTTACCGCAAATCCGCCGTTCTGAATGGCAAGACCGGAGAATTAATCTCCTTCTCCTCTTCCTATCCCTACGATGAAAAAGCGGCATACCCTGTTTTTCTGACGAAAGAACAGGCAGCCGTAAAAGCCGCCGCTTTCCTGAATCGTTACTTTGCAGGCCATTTCGCTGTCGCAGATTTGTATACTTCTGTAACTCCGCTGGAAACTGAGCATACCGCGACAGAGTATCGGTTCACCTACAGCCAAAAAGTCAACGGCTATTTCTTCCCTGTCAATGCCATGATGATCAGCATCAATGCCCAAAGCGGCGCGGTCGACAGCTTCAATCAGAACTGGCTGGAGGATATCGTCTTCGATCAGGCCGATGGAATCATTCCGATGACGCAAGCGGAAGAGATTTATGCCGCCGCTCATACCGCCAAACTGCAGTATCTGCAGCTGCCTGTGACTGTGGACCCCGAATCTCCTTATTATATTCTCTATTCCAAATATGGTTACGCTTACCTGTATGAATATCGTCTGGCCTATCAGTACAGCATCGCCGATGCTGTCCACGGCATTGATGCAAAAACCGGAGAACTATTGCAAGATACTTCACCGATCGCCTACGCAGTACCCGTATACACCGATTTAGGCGCACATTATGCGAAAACTGAAATTGAAATCCTCGCCCAATACGGCATCGGCTTCAGCGGAAATCAATATCAGCCGGAAGCTGAGCTGACGCAGCGTGAAATGCTGGTCTATCTCCTGCAGGCAGCCGGTTTCCGCAACCCTATGGAGGATGATTCGCTCTATCAAACAGCCTACTCGCTGCATCTGCTGACAGAAACGGAACGCGCCCCCGCCTCGATTGTCAGCCGTACTCAATTTGTGAAAACGCTGCTGAGCATGTCCGGGTACGATAAAATTGCCCATCTCTCTGAAATTTTTGTCTGTAAATTTCTAGATGAAGCGGCGATTGCAGCAGAAAACTATGGCTACATTGCAATCGCCCAAGGCTTAGGGATTATTCATGGCGATCCCAGCGGCAATTTTCATGCCGATTCAGCCACCACCAGAGCTACGGCAGCCGTGATGTTCTTCAATTTTCTCAATCGGGAAAACTAACTTCAGAAGTTCCGCTCAATTTGACTGGCCGATTGGCTTGCTAGCCGATCGGCCGGCCTTTTTGTCCCTCGCTTCCGAAGTAAATCGCCCATTTTATTCGCTTGACAAGACTGCTAAAATGGCATATGATTCGTTTCGTAATGCAAGAAAAATCTTCGGGGCGGGGTGAAAATCCCCACCGGCGGTAATGGGAGTTCTCGAACTTCACAAGTCCGCGAGCAAAAAGCAGCGTCATCTGCTGATGTTGAACCGGTGCGATTCCGGTACCGACGGTATAGTCCGGATGGTAGAAGATGGAACAGCCGGTTTAAAAAAACCGAATTACGCCGCAGCCCTTTTTTTGAAAGGCATGAACTTTTTTAAAAGTTCAACGCGGAATTTGCTGCTGCTTTTCGTCCTAAGCAATCGCCTCGCAGGAATGATCTTGCCAGGCGATTTTTTGATGGAAAGAAGGATTCAGATGAAAAACCATTCTCCAAAATTCATGGTACGGACGGCGCTCCTGGCTGCCTTATCCTTAGTGCTGATGCGGATCGAAACACCGCCCATGTTTGGTACCCCTTTTCTGAAACTGGATTTGGCGGATGTCCCCGCTGCCTTAGCCGGCTTAGCCTATGGTCCGTTCAGCGGTTTGATGGTTGAAGTGATCAAAAACCTGGTCAATCTGCTCTTTACCGATAGTGCCGGCATCGGACAATTGGCAAATTTAATCTACGGTAGCATCCTGGTGCTCTCGATTTCTTTGGCCGGCAAGCTGAAATTCCTGAAAAACAGGAAAGCTAATTTACTGCTGACCGGCACCCTCGGCACTGTGATCATGACGGTCTCCGCTTATTTCATCAATCTTTATGTCATGTTCCCGCTTTATACCGTTTTTATGCCGCTGCAGGTATTGCTTGGCTTCCTGCCTGCCGTGATTGCCTTCAATCTCGTCAAAGGTGGCGCCGTCACTGTCATCTCGGCTCTGCTCTTCTGGCGTTTGGAAGGTATTTTAGTTAAATAACTGCTCAAAGCAAAATCCCGCTCTGACTGCCGGGCAATCAGAGCGGGATTTCGTTTTTGACTAGCCCAGGATTTTCTTCAAATCCGCTTCGGGAGTACTGGTCGGAGTCAGATTGAAGTTCTCTACCAGGTAATTGAGCACGTTGGCTGAAATAAAACTTGGCAGCGTCGGTCCGAGATAGATATTCTTTATTCCCAGAGAAAGCAGTGTCAATAAGATACAGACTGCTTTTTGCTCATACCAGGAAAGCACCAGGGTGAGCGGCAATTCGTTGACACCGCATTGGAAAGCGTCTGCCAGGGCGAGCGCTACTTTGATCGCGCTGTAGGCGTCGTTGCATTGGCCCATGTCCATGATCCGCGGCAAACCGCCGATTGTCCCAAGGTTTAAATCATTGAAACGGTATTTGCCGCAGGCCAAGGTCAGGATTACCGTATCGGCCGGCGTCTGTTTGACAAATTCGGTATAGTAATTGCGACCGGGTTTGGCTCCGTCGCAGCCGCCCACCAAGAAGATGTGTTTGATCGCTCCGGTTTTGACCGCATCGATGACAGTTCCGGCTACGGCAAGTACGGCGCCGTGTGCAAAACCTGTCATCACTTCATGTCCGCCGTTGATACCGGTCAGCATGGTGTCTTCCTGATAACCGCCCAATTGCAGCGCTTTTTCAATCAGCGGGCTGAAATTTTTCTCAGCGCCGATATGGACAACCGCGGGATAACCGACGACTTCTGTGGTGAAAACACGATCCTGATAGCTGTCTTTCGGCGGCATCAGACAATTGGTGGTGAACAAGATCGGCGCCGGCAGATTGGCAAATTCTTTCTGCTGATTCTGCCAGGCGGTGCCGAAATTGCCCTTCAGGTGCGGATACGCTTTCAATTTTGGATAACCGTGCGCCGGCAGCATTTCACCATGAGTATAGATATTGATACCTTTGCCTGCGGTCTGCTCTAAGAGCAGCTCTAAATCTTTCAGATCATGACCGGTTATCACAATAAACGGTCCTTTTTCAATGGTCAGCGGAACCACAGTGGGTACCGGTGTGCCGTATGTTTCGGTATTGGCACGGTCCAGCAGCTCCATACATTGTAAATTGACGCTGCCGACTTCCATCACAATGGGCAGCAATTCCGCCATGCCCCAGTCTTCACCGATGGCAGACATCCCTTTATAGAAGAATTGATTGACTTTCTCGTCCGAATATCCCAGCACCATGGCGTGATAAGCGTAAGCAGACATGCCGCGCAAACCGAAAAGAATCAGAGATTTGAGAGAACGGATATCCACATCCGCCTGCCAGACCTTCTCCATCGGGTAATCCTCGTTGGTGCAACAGGGCGTGGCGCAGCCGCTGCATTGCGGCACCAGCATGGCTTTGACCGCATTGACTTTTGCGATCATGGCATGAATTGTTTCATCGTTGAAATTCACATTGGTAATGGTGGTAAAGAGACCTTCCAGCATGACTTGATTGGCTGCGGCAAAGGCGGTCTTGTCCTTCATTGCCCGGGCGAGACCAATCAAAGCACCGGTTAATTCGTCCTGTAGCGCAGCGGTCGGCGCTTGTTTGCCGCAGATACCGGCTTTCCCCATACAACCCTTGCCGCCTGCAGTCTGTTCACATTGAAAGCAAAACATTTGATTTTCCATGATTTTTCCTCCTTCAATTATTGATGCTAGCTTTGAGGTGGCGGTGCTTTTACCACGGTCAATTCCAGAGGATCGCTCTGTTGATTGCCGGCCTCCATGACAATCCCCCTGGGAATTTTCAGAACAGTGCCTCGCTCATAAACATTGAGCGCACCGTCGGCGAGGCGAAGCGACAGCGTGCCGGCAATCACCGCCATATAGACTACCGCATTGGTCACATGGGTGGGCAGCGCTTCCCCTCGGAGCAAAACCATATGCATGTAATGCAGGTTTTCATCCCGGATGACCGCTTCGATCACGTGCGCCCGGCTGCCGCTCATTTGAAAGACTTGTTCAATCATAACTTCATCCCTCCTAATCCAAAATTCTTCCGTCGGTAGAAATGGTTATTACCTGCCAGGGAATAAACTTACCGCTGCTTTGCAGAGCGATTTTTGCCGCCTGCTCCAAACCGCTGCAGCAGGGAACTTCCATCCGTACAATGGTCACGCTCTTAATCTCATTTTGCTTGATAATCTCACTCAGTTTACTCGTATAATTGCCTTCGTCCAGTTTGGGACAGCCGATCAGTGTGATATGATTCCTGATGAAACGCTGATGAAAATTCGCAAAAGCATAGGCTGTGCAGTCTGCCGCAATCAACAGATTGGCATTGGCAAAATAAGGCGCCCGGCTGGGAACCAACTTGATTTGAACCGGCCATTGCTGCAATTGACTGTCTGTTTCAGTCCGGACCAGCGGCTGCCCATCCTGAACAGTCGCGCAGTCAGCGGCCGGTTGGCGTTCGATCGTTTTTGCTTGTGTGCCGGGACAACCGCAGGCAAGCGTCTTGGGCTGTTGCTTGACTTGATTTTTCTGAACCGCTGCCTCGTCGAAGGCGGCTGCTTCGCGTGTTTCAAAATGAATCGCCCCTGCCGGACAGGCCGGCAGGCAATCACCCAATCCGTCACAATAATCATCGCGCAGCAATTTGGCTTTGCCATCGATCATGCCGATAGCGCCTTCCTGACAGGCGGCCGCGCAGAGACCGCAGCCGTTGCATTTTTCTTCGTCGATCTGAATCACCTTACGAATCATCTTTCTCATCCTCCGGATTGATTGCATTCCCTGATGTTTTGCCTGAGGCATCCCGGATCTGCTCAAAAAGTCATATGCCTGTTTTGCTTGACTTCCTGGCTTCAGTATACTATCATACAGCTGATTCGTCCGTTGTATTTACAACAGAAAGGAGAAATATGAAAAAAGATTTTCAAAACATCAGCCGGGTGGACCTGTTTGCCGATATCAGCGAAACCGAATTGAATTCCCTTTTCCACTGCCTTTCGGCCCGGCAGAAGCTGTATTCAAAAGGCGAAATCATCTTCGCCGCCGGCAGCGCAGCCGAATTGGTCGGCATCGTGCTCAGCGGGCAAGTACAGATCATCCATGACGACTATTATGGCAATCGGACGATTATTGCCGAAATCGAGAGCGGGCAGATGTTCGGCGAAACCTATACCTGCGCCAAAACCGCCGCGCTGCCTTTCAGTGTGGTTGCCAAGCTGGACAGCGCCATCCTGTTGATCGATTACAAAAAAATCATTACGACCTGCAATCAGGCCTGTGTCTATCATCATAAACTTGTTTACAATATGCTGCAGATCATCGTCGCTAAAAATCTGACCTTAAACCAGAAAATCATGGTTCTGTCCAAACGCTCCAGCCGGGAAAAATTGCTGGCTTTCCTTTCCACTCAGGCGCAAAAAGCAAACAGCAATGAATTCAATATCTCCCTCTCCCGGCAGGATTTGGCGGATTTCCTTTCGCTTGACCGCAGCGCAATGTCTCACGAATTGTCCAAACTCCGTGAGGAAGGCGTTCTGGAATTTCAAAAGAATCATTTCAAACTGCTCTGTCATCCGGAACAGGTCTGAGGCGAGGCGGACCGCTTGGCTTTTCCTCGTGAATGCGGCAAATTGGGCTTGCGCAAGATTCTGTCAGTGATTATACTGAACAAAGAGTAATTTTAAGGAGGAAATCAAAATGCAATTCAATCAACAGCGTATGTTGGACCGTTTGGTGGAAATGATTCAAATCGACAGTGTTTCGTTCGAAGAGAAAGCGATGTCGGACTATCTGGAAAACTACTGGACCGAGCGGGGCCTCTCAGTATACCGCGACCAAGCCGGAATCAAATTCGGCGGCAACGGCAGCAATATTCTCGTTCATATTCCCGGCACGATGCCCGGTGAGGCAATTTGCTATAATGCGCACCAGGATACCGTCGAACCCGGCCGCGGCATTCGGCCTGTTCTGGACGGCAATCTTCTGCGTAGCAGCGGCGATACCATCTTAGGTGCCGATGACAAATCCGGAATTGCGATGCTGATGGAAGCCTACGATGTTTTAGAGGAAAGCAAGACGCTGCATCGGGAAATGTATTATCTTTTTACCGTCTGTGAAGAGCAAAATATGAACGGCGCCAAGAATTTCGATCTGAGCAAACTGCCCTGCAAGAATATTTACAGCTTGGATGGCGCCGGCAGTTTGGGTCATGTCAGTATTGCCGGACCTGCCAAAGACGGAATCAAGGTTACTTTTAAAGGTCGCAAAGCGCATGCCGGGATTGAACCGGAAAAAGGCATCAATGCCGCCGTCATGCTGGCCAAAGCGATCGCGCAGGTCAAATTTGGCCGGATCGACAAAGAAACTACCTCTAACGTCGGCCGCATCTCGGGCGGAGATATGACCAATGTGGTAACCGACGAAGCCTTCTTTACGGCGGAAGTTCGTTCTCACTCCGCCCAAAAACTGCAGGAACAGGTCGAATTAATCCGCCAGGCCAGCCTTCAGGCAGCCAAGGAAATGGGCGGCGAAGCAATTGTCAGCGTCAGCCACGACTACCCTGCCATTAAAACAGACTTCGATTCTTTCCTTTACCAAAAAATCGTTGAGATTTATCAAAAAGAGGGTTTTGAAATCAAACAGGTGATCAGCGGCGGCGGCGGCGACTGCAATATTTTCGCCGGCCACGGTTATATCTGCGACGGTATCTCCACCGGAATGAAAGATGTCCACAGCAGCAAGGAAACGCTGGATCTGACCGTCTGGATGCAGGCCATGCGTTTGCTCTATCGCTCGATGACCGAATAGACCTTACCGGATCGGACGTAGGAAAACAAAGAGGAACTGTTATTAAAAAACGGCTCCTCTTTATTTTATTCGTTTGGCGCCATTCACTTAAGCAAAGCTATGCTCGATCCAAATTTTCAATCCGATGCCGATTAAGATCAGGCCGCCCAGAAATTGTGCTTTGCTGCTCAATTGATCGCCGCTGAATTTACCGATGTAAACAGCAAGGAAACTAAGCAAAAAGGTCGTGAGTGCAATCAGCGCAGCAGCGGTCAGAATATTCACCCGGCTGACCGCAAAACTGATCCCGACGGCCAGCGCATCGATACTGGTGGCAACCGCCTGCACAAGCAGCAGCTGCAAGCCGAAGCGCAGTTCCTGGCCTTCGCGCACTTCTGCGTGAAAACAATCCCAGATCATTTTGCCGCCAATCCAAACCAACAGCAAGAAAGCGATCCAGTGATCAAAGCGATTGAGATAAATGGCAGACTTTTCCCCCAAAAAATAACCGATTAGCGGCATGACGCCCTGAAAAACACCGAACGCCAACGCGATCGCCAGCGCGTGCTTCCATTTTAACCCGGTCATACTCATGCCGTTGACAATAGAAACGGCACAGGCATCCATTGACAAGCCAACTGCAAGGAAACTGAGATCAATCAATCGCATCCCATAAGGATCCTTTCCAAATTGTATTACTGCCATTTCAACAAGGATTTTTGCATATAAGCCCGGATATCAATCCCAAAAACCGCTGTAACCAAGGGATTTTGCAGTACCTCTTTTGCTTCGCCGGTCAGCGCAACACTTCCTGCCTGCAACAAAACCGCTTTGTCACAAAATTGCAGCGCCAAATTCAAATCATGCAGCACGCCGATCACCGCCCTGCCCGGCTGACGGCACCACAACTGCAGGCGTTCAATCAATTCCAGCTGATATTTCAAATCCAAATGATTGGTTGGTTCATCCAGTAGAATCAAACGCGGTGCCTGGACAAACGTCCGCGCCAGAAATACTCTTTGTAATTGCCCGCCGGAAAGCGCGGTGATCGGTTGATCTTTGACCTGCCAGAGGTCCACTTCTTCCAGGCATTGCCGGACGATTTCCGCATCCTCTTTACTGGTATGCGGCAGGAATCCTTTGCTGCCATACAGATAGCGGCCCAGCAGAACGGTATCATAGACAGTATAATCAAAATAAGTGGCGCTGATCTGGCTCATCAAAGCAATGTTAGACGCCAATTCCTTCCGCTTCAGTTTGGCTATCTCGGCTCCCGCAAAACGAATGCTGCCGCGATAAGGCAAGAGTCCGGCAATGGCTTTCAGCAGAGTGGTTTTACCGCAGCCATTCGGACCGAACAGGCAGAGAATTTCCCCCGGCTCGATTTGCAGGGAAACATCACGAATGACATCTTCCGTGTCATAACCGCAGTTCACATGCTCCAGTTGCAGCATCATTTGACCTCTACTTTCTGCGTTTGAAATAAATATAAGCGAAGAACGGCGCCCCGATCAAAGCGGTGATAGCGCCGACCGGTAATTCTGAAGGAGAAATAATCGTTCTTGCCACCAGGTCAGCCAGCACCATGAAACAACCGCCGAAGAGCGCGGAAACGGGTACAACCCATCGATGAGCGGCACCGCACCAGCGCCGGACGATATGCGGGGCAATTAAATCGATAAAGCCAATCACACCGCAGAATGCGACCGCACTGCCGGTCAGAGCCGCTGCCACCGACAAAAGACGCCACTTGACTTTCGTCGTCTCCACACCCATGACGGCAGCCTGTTCTTCACCAAAGGTCAGCAGATCGAGTTCCCGCGCGTGATAGAGCAGGAGGATGATACCGACCAGGACAATCGGCGACAGCAGCGCCACATAGGACCAGTCTTTTAAAGCGAAGCTGCCCATCTGCCACTGCAGAATGCTGCGCGTATGGTTCTGAAAAAAATAGGCGATCAAGGTCAGCAGCGCATTGACAAACAGAGAGAAAACCATACCGGTCAAAATAATGGTATTGCCGCTGAAACCTTTGTCTACTTTGGCGGCCAGGCTGACAGCCAGCACAACCGTCAGCAGTCCCGCCAGCAGACCGGCGGCAGGCAGGGTAAAGCGACCTAAGACCGGCAGTGAAAAACCGCTGATAATGACGAGCGCGGCGCCCAAAGAAGCCCCGGAAGAAACGCCCAGGGTATAGGAGGAGGCGAGCGGGTTGCGCAGGACCGACTGCATGACCGTTCCGCTGGCAGCCAAAGCGGCGCCGGTCAGGAAAGCCAAACAGGCGCGCGCCAACCGTAGATTCCAAACGACGGTCACATTCAGAGCGCTGATCTCTGCCGGCAAAGGCAAACCCAATAATTGATTGGCGGCGATCTGCATGACTTGCGTGAAGGGTACCGCCACGCTGCCGAGGCAGGCTGCCAGGCCGAGACAAAAAAAACTAAAAATCAAGATCGTCAGCAATTTCCAGCCGTTATGCATGACCTTTAATCCGCTTTCTGATTCTGATAAACAGCCCGATAGATTTCTGCCACCGCCTCGACCACATGATGATTGGCCTGAGAACTGGCATTGGCATCGATGCGATAAACGTCGGCATTTTTGATCGCCCTCATCTCCTGCCAGCCTGCCCGGGACAGAATCTCCGCCACCGGATCATCAATGTAATCGATATTCGTCAGAATCACATCGGCATCCGCCGTCACCGCTGCTTCCGGAGTGACGGAAAACCAACCTTTTTGATCGTGAAAGACATTTTTAGCGCCGATCAGTTCGATGATTTCGTCAAGAAAAACGCCGCTGCCGCAGCTGTAAATAGTGGGAGCCGCCGCTACTTCCAGATAAACGGTTTTCTGCTCCTGCACAGCCTCTCCCAACGCGCGGTACTCCGCCAGTTCCGCTTGCATGGTTGCAACCAAAGCTTCGCCGCCCTCTTTGTCTCCGATCACATCGGCCACAAAAGCCACATCTTCTGCAATTTGCGCCAGCGTGGACGGCGTCGTGACCCTCACCACACAGACACCGTTCTTGCTCAAAAGCGCAAAGGGGTCTTCGGCGCCGCCGGCTGAACTCATATCGGAGATCAACAGGATATCCGGATGCAGGGCAAGCAGTTGCTCCGCATCCGGTGCCATCATATCGAAGGCAGGCATCTCCTGCGGCAAATCGTAGAATTTCTGTGAATTCGTATCAACTCCCACCAGTTTATCTGCCAGATCCAAATCGAGAATGATTTGGGTCAAAGTCGGCGAGAGGCTGATCAATCTGTCGACCGTTTTTGGTATTTCATAAACAACGCCATTGCGGTCGGTTATTGCGCGTTGCTCGCCTGTCCTGCCGGTCAATGGGTTGTTGCAGCCGGCCAACATAAAAACAAGAACGATCATCAGGAGGAATGCGGTTTTTTTCAGCTTCCAATTCGGCATCATCATAATCCCCTTTCCAAGTAAAACATTTGACTGAATCGTCCGATCACAAAAAAGCACGGCTCTGCAGCTTCGCTTTTCGGTTCAGCCTGTGCTGATACCATGGATCGGTGATTAAAATCCTCCCTTCGTCTTTCTCTGCGCAATAAAAAAAGCTATGGCGCTATTTTCGCCACAGCCGTATTTCTGTGTAGAACATGAAAACCATACTGCCTTCAATCTACGTAAAGCAGAGGTTTCGTTTTTTATGCAGGTCTTCTGACTCGCGTTTCTCAAAGAATTGCTTCCTTGCCGTTGCTGATTTCCGCCTTCCCGGTTGCCCAGTGACCGACTTTCGTCTATGAAATCGTCAACTCCACGCATACAGCGGCGGTTCCGCGCGGGATTCACACCCGCTTCTCTCTTAGCCTTGCCAAAGCATTGCAGCTGTGGAAGGAACATAAAAATATTGCTTGCCATATCGTCTCAGCTACTTCTTCTGATGCGACAGATGATAAGTTAATTATACCGCTTTTGCAGGCGGATGTCCAGTCTTTCAGCAAAATAGCGATTTTTCACTTCCGCTCTTGCTCTCGGACTGTCAATCTGTTACAATAATACAAATTGGAAATTATAACCGGAAAGGAGATTCTCATGACCGAAAAAAACCAACCCTGCCGCTACCATAAATCGGATTTGCTGTTATGGCACTATTGCTATCGGGCTTTCAAAAAAGCGCTGATCCCTACCGCCGACAAGGAAGGTTATGCTTATCTTTCCCCTGGTATCACGGGTGATTGTCTCTTCAGTAAAGATTTTTCCAAATGCAAATATTACGAGCCGGTCGATCCGGCAACAGAACAGCAAAAGGAATAACAGCGGACCGGAAAAAATAAATTTCCCTATTGACAATGCCGCATCCTCTGTTATAATAATCGCAATGCTGATCCGGCATGCAAATCGAAAGATTTCTTATCCAGGCAAGCAGCATAACTGACAAGCAATGACAGGAAGAGTAAAGCAAGAGGATCGCCACAGAGAGATAGAGCAGCTGAGAACTATCGCCAAGATCTTGCTCCAAGAACATCCTGAAGCTTCCCACCCAAATCTTCTGCGCAAGAAAGTAGGCTGGGCCGCATCCGAGCGTTAAAGCGGCGGAGATATGTTAGTATCTCTATGAGTGAGCATCTATATGCTAATGAGGGTGGCACCGCGATTTCGAGCTTCTTCGTCCCTTTACAAGGGGAAGAAGCTCTTTTTATTTTTTCACCAGGTCAATGGCGAAAAACAGCAAAGAAGCGGAGGTAATCTCATGACAGCATTACAAAACTGCATCCCGACCCACTATCACAGCAAATTATCCCTGCTGGAAACGCAGATTTCCATCAAAAAAATCAAAGATTATTTTGAAGCGCAGCTTGCGGCAAATCTCTCTTTAATTCGGGTTTCGGCTCCCTTAATGGTCCGGCCCAGTTCAGGGTTGAACGATGATTTAAACGGCTGCGAACGTCCCGTCAGTTTCGATCTGAAAAACCGTTTGGATCAGGTAGAAATTGTACAATCCCTGGCTAAATGGAAACGTTATGCTTTACACCAATATGGGTTTGACCCCTATACCGGGCTTTATACCGATATGAACGCCATTCGCCGCGACGAGCAGACCGATAATATCCATTCTGTCTATGTCGATCAATGGGATTGGGAAACGATTATCGCGAAAGCAGACCGGACGCTGCCGACTTTGGAAACTGCCGTCCGCCGCATTTACGATGCCTTTTTAGCTACCGAAACTTATCTGGAACAGCTTTATCCTTTTATACGCAATCCTTTGCCCGGCGAATTAACTTTTCTGACCACAGAAGAATTATTCCAGCGTTACCCCAACCGCACCGCCAAAGAACGGGAGTTGGCGGCGGTACGAGAATTTGGGGCTGTTTTTCTGGAACAGATTGGCTGCCGTTTGTCCGACGGCAGCAGGCATGACCAACGGGCGGCCGATTACGACGATTGGAATCTGAACGGTGATCTGCTCTTCTATTTCCGCACCCTGGATATCGCCATCGAGATGTCTTCCATGGGGATCCGGGTAGATGCAGCTGCTTTACTCGCTCAGCTTTCTGCTCTGGGGCAGCAAGCAAAACTGCAGCTGCCGTTTCATCGTGATGTGCTGTCGGAAAAATTGCCTTTCACCATGGGCGGGGGAATCGGTCAATCGAGAATGTGTATGTTTTTTTTGCAGAAAGCTCACATTGGCGAAGTACAGGCTTCGGTCTGGCCGGCGGAAACCCTAACGTTCTGCCGTCAGGCGGGTGTAAATTTACTCTAACAAAAAGCAGCGGGTTCTCAAGAGAACCTGCTGCTTTTCTTTTCAGTCAAATGCTCGGAGCGTCGTCATTTTTCTTACCTGACGGATTGCTCATTTATTCTTCTTTCTGCGATATTCTCGTTTCAATATAATGCTGCAGAAATGCCGACGCCATACAAATGGTAATTGCCGTGTTCATCAGCAGCATTAAAGCAGAAATCGTGGCTGTGCTGCGCATACTGAAGAACAGTACCGCCGCTATTTCAATCAGAAGCAAAAATGCAGCGATACTGCAGCTGACCAATGAGATTTTCTCCAAATTGATCTTAATATAATATTTTTTCACATTATTCCCCCGGTTCTCAAAACAGATAGAGATACTAAATTAAGTATACCATTCTTTCCTTTGATATGCCATTACAATTCTATGACAATCACAGTAAGCATTGACGACTGTTTTATTTCGTCTTCATTGCCTGCTGCCAGATTTCCGATAAAGCAGTCAGATCGGGTGAAACCAGCAAAGCAAGATATTTTCCCTCTTGTTTAATTTCCGCCTTTTCAATAACCGCATATTGGGCCGGTAAATAATCTTTCGCTTCATTGGCTTTGTTTTTCAGGCGGGCCTGCAGTTTTTCCTTCAGAGCATCCGCTTTCGCTTCATCCTCCGCTTCCAGCAAAAGAATTTCATCGGCAGTGATCCCGTCGTTCTTCATCACACCGCTGAATTTCACCACATCCGTCTCAGCAATCCCATAGAGGTTTTTTAAATGTTTGCTGGTCATGGTCATCATATCTTTCCATTGCACTTGAGCCGCCATGGTATCCAGCAGCTGTTCCACATCCACTTCAAGTGTTTTTTGTCCGCCGCAGGCAGCCAAACCCAGGACCAGGCAGAACAACAAGAGCGCATAAACGAGTTTTTTCATTGGTCAACCTCCTTATGATACGGTGTGACTGCGCAGATAGGCGATCCAGATATCACAAGCGGTATCCGTCAGATGGATGCCTTGACCATCGGGATCGCTGCAATACTGGTAAGGTAAACAGCCGTCTTGCGTCTGCATCACCGAAGCAACGTCAACGAAATAATCGCCGCGTTGGACGGCCATCTCATACAGCGCTTCATTATATGCCGCTAAAGCAGGATTATTCAGATCCTGCAGCTGCGCCGAACGCAGCATCGGCAAGACGGATTGAATGTAAAATGTAACATCCGGTGATTTCGCCCGAATCCGGTCGAGTAAAGTATTATAATTGGCAATCGCAGTTTCTACCCCGTATAAACCCACATCGTTGGTACCCAGCATCAGATAGACTTTTTTCGCTCCGCAAAGAGCGACGGAATCTTCCAAAAGCATCTTTTCACCCTGGTAGACCGGATGAACTGATTCTTCTGAAACAGCCCATAAGGCGTTGCCGCTGCCTAAACTGCCGGCTGTGAGGAATTGAATGCCGCCAAGATAAGTTGGCTCTTCATTCCAGCGCTCCAGCAAATAATAGTAGAGTTTCAGGGTGACCGAGTCGCCAATCATCACCACATCGTCAAAGTAGTGATCTCCTACCGCCTTTGTCTCTGGCAAACCCCTGGCTTCGACCAGCACCACTTCCTCCGCATTGGGGTCCTCTGACACGACGGGCGGGTTGGGGGGATCCGGCTTCGGCGGATCAGCGGGTTTGACGGGATCCGTGATCACGGGATCCGGCTCTTTTACCGGAGTTTTCTTATCACAACCAACCACGAAAGCCAAACAAAGAATGAGCAAGAAAATCAGCCAGATATTTTTTTTCTTCATTTCTCTTTCTCCTGTCACCGGTGAAATCTTTGTCCGTTTTTTATAAACCCAACTCATCGGAAGCGCCCTGCATGGCGGCTAAACCGATCGCAAGGAATTCCTCCAGGTTCAAACCCAGTTCGCTGCAATGACGAATCGTTTCGCGATTGGCCCCTTTGGCAAATGATTTTTCCGCAAAACGTTTCATCAGGAAGGGGACATCCAGCGGCGCCAGCTTCTTGGCGGGATGAATCAAAGCACCCGCCACAATCAAACCGGATAACGGGTCCGCCGCATACAAAGCCTGATCCAGTCTGCTGATCCGGGGCAAACCATGCACTTCGTTATGTACTTTCACCGCATAAACCACTTCGGCAGGCAATCCTCTCGCTTCCAGCATCTCTGCACCCAACAGACTGTGCCGATTGGGATCCTTGGCTGTCTCTGCATAATCAATATCATGCAGAATGCCGGTCAAACCCCATAACGCTTCGTCTTCACCAAAATGCTGCGCTAAACCAATCAGGATTTTCTCCACCGCCACACAGTGATTGACTAAATTTTTGTTGGTTAAATTCTCCCGCAAATAACAAAGTGCTTCTTCTCTGCTCATCAACTCTGCCATCGGAACGACCCCTTTCAAAAATGTATTTGCTTTCTCCGGGTATATCAAAGAAGGAGACGCTGCCGCCTCCTTCTTCCAGGCATTGCTGCCTCTAAAATTTAGGTTTAGGTCCGCCAAACAGCCAACACCAGCGATGTAATCGCAACCAGGAATCCCAATACAATGGTGCAGCGTGTTAAAATTACGTCAAAGCCTCTTTGTTTGTTTAAAAACTGCGCTGCTTGTCCGCCGAATGCTTCGGAAATACCTTCGCCTTTCGGAGCCTGCAATAAGATGGCTACAATTAAACCGACGCATAAGACAAGATGCACAATCATCACAAAAGTCTGCATAACAATACCCGACCCCCTTTTCTGTTCAGTTCGTATAAAGCGAATTATAACATGCTCTCAAACCAGATTCAAGTGTTAGGCGCAATCTTTTCGAAAAAAACCTCAGCTTTCCCTGTATCAGTCACCGCTTTTTTGCATGGCAAAGGGTTTAAAGACAAAGGCGCGCTGTATCCAGTAACTGAAGCCCCAGAGGATCGCTTCCACCAGAATTTTGCTGATACTGAGCGGAATACGCCATTGTATCGTAAACAAGCGCAAAAGCAGGTAATTTACTGACAGCAGAACAACCGCCAGACCAATATAACGCAGTAAAGACGAGCGCATTGTCGTTCGGTGCCGGAAAACGAACTTCCGGTTTAACCAATAATTCAAAGTACCGCTGCAGAGGCGCGCCAGGATGACCGACAGCAACAATTTTCCGGTCCCTGCATGCATCGCCAAAAGCAGGCTATAATCCAAAATAGCAGTAAACAGGGAAGCGGAACTGAACTTGATGATGGGAAGATAAACACGGATGGAATCCGTAAAAGTATGAAAATGTGAACTATGGTTTTTCTTATCGTACACGGTTTCAATCTCCAATTGATAGAAAGGGATATTCTTGGCCGGTGCTTCCAGTAACATATTCATCTCGTATTCAAAACGCTCGCCTTTGACGCTCAAAAGCCAGGGCAGCATGCTGTCGGCAAAAGCACGCAACCCGGTTTGCGTATCCCGCAAATAAACACCGCTGGCGGAAGTAAAGGCCAGACGGGTGATTGTATTGCCGATTCGGCTGCGCAATGGCACGTGGCCCTTAAATTTGCGGACACCTAAAACCAAACAGTCTTGATGAGCAATCACCGTATCCAGACACAGGAAAATATCTTTGGCTAAATGCTGGCCATCCGAATCGGCGCAGACTACGGCTGTATATTCAGGATGTGCCACAAGCCAGCTGAATCCGGTTTTTAAAGCGGCTCCTTTGCCCCGATTGCATTCGTGATGAAGAACGATACTCCCCATCGCCTCTGCCTGGCGGTAAAAGTCAGCATAAGCGGATCCGCTGCCGTCATCGACGATCAGGATTTTGCATTCCAAACGCATTTGTTGTAATTCACTGATCAATTTGGGCAGATGTTGATTTGGTTCATAAGACGGAATCAAAACAACTTCCATCTCATTTGCCTCCTTTCCGGAATAGCGGTAATTTATTATAACCTGCAAAAAGCAAGCCGTCAAGAATAATGCTGTGAATCGCTCCGTTTGCCGGTTGAAGTTGCAAATTGTTCGGAGATTTTTCACTTCCAAATACAGGAACAGAAAACTTGACACCGCTGCTGTTTCGCTATATGATAAATCAACTGCAAGGTGTTTACCCTGCAAACTCAAATCATGGGAGGTTTTCTCCATGTCAAAATCGGTTAAAACGTTAACTGAGAGCGCCATGATGCTGTCGCTGGCCTTGCTGCTTTCCTTCTTTGCTGTCTTCCATCTGCCCAACGGCGGTGCTGTGACGATTGGCAGTATGATCCCTCTGCTCTTTGTTGCCCTGAAATATAACTGGCGCTGGAGTCTGGTTACCGCCTTTGCTTTTTCCTTACTGCAAATGATGGTAGGTTTTTACGCTCCGCCCACACAGGATCTGCTTTCTTTTTTCCTGGTTGTCCTGCTGGATTATATTTTGGCTTTCAGTGTGTTGGGTTTTGCCGGCATTCTCTACCAAAGGCTCACCGGGATGATGAAAGAGAATCAACGGCTCGTGCTCGTGATGCTCATCTGTTTCTTTTTGCGTTTCTTCTGCCACTTTCTTTCCGGAATTCTAATCTGGAATGTTTATGCGCCGGCAGGCCAGCCGGTTTGGCTCTATTCGCTGCTTTACAATGGCTCCTATATGAGCGCGGAAGCGTTGATTTCAGGCATCTTCCTTTGGTTGGCCGGCCCCCGTTTGCTGGAACGCTTCAAATCGATGTAATCATCGGTTCTTTTTCAGTAACCGGCATCCTTGCCGCTATCCCGGATGAACGGGCTGCCGCAAATAAATTCAACAGAAAAACTCCGCTGTTTCTCTGCTTACGCTAAAGAGAAACAGCGGAGTTTTGACGATAGCACCGCTTGATAATCTAGAGGACACTCTTGCTGACACCGCTGAGCCCTCCCAGGGCCAAAGCCAGCGTGTAAATCACCTGCACCCCTTTATAGACATCGGTAGGATCGAACCATTCGTCCACTGTATGCACGCCGCCTTCTTTGCCGCCGCGGCCCAGACAAACGCCGGGAATTCCCAGCGCGATGGGATTGCTGGCATTGGTCGAGCCGCCTTGGGCAAACTGCGGTTCAAACCCGAAGTGCTGAATCACCGCATAGGCAGCCTGGACAATCGGAGCCTGTTTATCCTGTGTCGCCGCGGGAATGTTGACATAATCGATAAAATCATAAGTAATGGTATCCTTTCCCCAGCGTGCGGTTTCTTCCTGACAGGCTTCCTCAATGGCGTTTTTAATTTTCGTTTCCAGCTCCTGCAATTCTTTTTGACCGTTGGAGCGGAAATTGATTTTAATGGTGCATTCTTTGACAATGGCATGAATGCCGGCATCATTGCCGCCATGGAAATTACTGACAGCATACGTCGTGCGGGGATCGGCCGGCACCGCAATATCGGCGATTTTGGCAACTGCCCGCGCAGCGGCATGCAGCGGATTGGCTACCAGACCAAAAGCGCCCATGGCATGACCGCCGATCCCATGAAAATTGACCGCCAGCGTGCGGATGCCGGTGGCTTCGTAGACAATACCGCTATTGCCGGCGCCATCAATACTGATACAACCGCCCACTTCCGGATGATCCTGTAAAAATTTCTTTAAGCCGCCTAAACCGCCCATTCCTTCTTCTTCAACCGTGCCCATAAAAATGAAGTCGCTCTCGGTTTCGATCCCTGCCGCATTCAGGCCGCGCAGCACAGCCAGAACATCAATACAGCCGCGGGTATCATCACAGATGCCGGGGCAATAGATTCTGCCGTCTTTATAAACGATTTTTTTGGCGGTGTTGACGGGAAATACCGTATCCAGGTGACCTTCGACCACAATCAGCGGACCGCTGCCTCTGCCGCGCCGGTAACCGAACGCATTGCCGTGCGCATCGATCTGTACATCACTCAGACCTTCCGCTTGCAGCAATTTGGCGAAATGGGCGGCACGCGTCGCTTCCTGAAACGTGGGCGCTTCAATTAAAACAAGTTCCAATTGTTGCTCCAGCATGTGCTGATCATCCGCTTTGATGAAGGCCAAACCCTTTTGCACATTTTCCTGCTGCAGCAAATTCTGTACTGGGGCGGCAATCCGTTCTTCCACTCTGTAATTCATTTGAAAACCCTCCTTCTTCTTAATCTTAGCTGACCAGGTGCTTCCATTCGCCGATGTTGTACCGCACAAAGAAACAGCACCGTCAGGATTCCAGATCAATTCCAAACAGGTTGCGACAGCCCATTCCCCGATCGGATTGCTGCCGCAGCCTGCTGGATTCGATTGAGGGAAAACGCTGCGATTGCAGCCAGGCGCCGCGCCTTTAGCGGGCCATTTATTTTAGGAAAGTTTGCACCAGTCCTGCAGATACTGTGCTTTGGTCAGGGCCGGCTGAAACTCAGCTTTGATGCGAAGCCCTTCTGCGGCGCCATCCGCCAAAAGATCGATCACTGTCATGATCAGAGCCTTGGCAGCACCGAGATAGGCCAGATCCTTGTCTAAAATTTCATAATTTGAGCTGTGCGGTATACCGGCCGAACCGCCGATATTGGCCTGGATGGTGGGAATCAGATGAGAAACGTCGCCGGCATCGCTAGAAGCGGTTCCGCTTGCCATTTCTTTGAGTACTTTCTCCTCACCGAACAAGCTAACCAGATTAGCTGTCATCAGGCGCTGTAAATTCTTGTTGACGATGGTCGGCAGATAACCGGGTAATTCCGTAATGTTTGTCTGCACATCAACTGCATAACCGCCGGCACGGAAGGCGCGGTTAACTTTTTCGCTGGCATTCAGGATTGCCTCCACGGTCGTGCCGCGGACATAGGTTTCCACCCGCACATCGGCAGGCACGACATTCACTAAATCGCCGCCTTTGGTGATGATGGGATGAACCCGGATATGATCTTCGTCTTTAAAGGTTTCGCGCTGGGCATTGACCGCCATTAAACCGATGTTGGCGGCATTCAAAGCATTCTTGCCGTCGTGCGGCGCACCGCCGGCATGTGCTTCTTTGCCGACGTATTCGATCAACTTACCGACAAAACCGTTGCTGCCGCCGCCGGGACCCGCTTTGACGGGGCTGGGAGTTTCGCCTTCGGTTGGAAAATTATGCTGCATCACCATCAGGTCAATGTCGTCCATCACACCCAATCGAATAAACTCCTGCTTCCCGCCGAGCAGACTGATTTTCCCCTCTTTACGCAATTGATTGCGGTAGCCGATTTCCACATATTCCTCGGCAGGAACCGCCATCAGGACGACATCCCCGGAGAGTTCCTCCATGATACCGGTATCCTTTAAGGCGTAGGCGACACCCATCAGACCGGCGATCATGCAATTATGACCACAGGAATGGGCTGCTCCGGTTTTGGGGTCGGCACAACGATGTTCGGGAGCCACCACAGCATCCATTTCACCCATCACGGCTACCTTGATTTTACTTTCTTTCCCTTTGCGCGGTGCAATGATCCCGGTGAGGGCAACCCCGTCGGTATAGTCATAACCCAATTCATCAAAAATTTTCTTGATTTTCGCTGCGGTTTTCACTTCTTTGTAGCCCAATTCCGGTTCGGCGAAAATAGAATCGCCCAGCTCAATCAGCTCTTGCCGTTTGGCATCGATGGCTGCACAGGCAGCCTTTTTTAATTCTTCTTTACTCCGTGCCATCTTAGCCGCTCCTTATAAAATGGTTTTGCTGATGCCGCTGACGCCGCCCAGCATTAAGGCCAGGAGGAATACGACCTGAACCCCTTGATAGGCATCGGTCGGATCAAACCATTCGTCTACCGTATGCACGCCGCCGGAAGTGCCGCCGCCGCCGATACAAACGCCGGGAATTCCCATAGCAATCGGATTGCTGGCATTGGTGGAACCGCCTTGTGCGAATTCCGGTTCAAAACCGAGGCTTTGAATCACGCTGTAAAGCGTCTGCACAATCGGAGCCTTCTGATCCTGCGTGCCGGCGGGTACGTTGACATAATCAACATAATCGTAAGTGATCGTATCTTTACCCCAGCGCGCTGTCTCTTCTTTGCAGGCCTCTTCGACGGCGTTTTTAATCTTGGCTTCCAATTCGTTGAGTTCCTTCTGACCATTGGAACGGAAATTGATTTTGATGGTGCATTCCTTGACAATTGCGTGGATACCGGCATCGTTGCCGCCATGGAAATTCGTGACAGCGAAAATGGTTTTCGGATTGGCTGGAACCTGCAGATCGGCAATCTTTGCCACGGCACGGGCTGCCGCATGCAAAGGATTGGCAACCAGACCAAAAGCACCCATGGCGTGTCCGCCGATGCCATGGAAATTGACTGCCATGGTTCGGATACCGGTGGCTTCATAGACAATGCCGTTGGCGCCGGAACCGTCGATACAGATGCAGCCGCCGACCTCTTTATGATCATTGAGGAACTTTCTCAAGCCGCCCAGCGCGCCCATCCCTTCTTCTTCGACAGTACCCATAAAGATAAAGTCACTGTCAGTCTGAATTTGCGCCGCATTCATTGCGCGCAACGCAGCTAAGACGGCGGTAATACCGCGGGTGTCGTCACAAATACCGGGGCAATAGATCTTGCCGTCTTTTTCAATGATCGCTTTGGCGGTATTCATGGGAAAAACGGTATCCATATGACCCTCTACAACGATCACGGGTCCAATCCCCCGCCCGCGGCGATAACCAAAGGCATTGCCGTGCGAATCAATCTGAACTTCGGTCAAACCTTCTGCTTTCAACAGCTCGGCGAAATAGTTCGCGCGGGTTGCTTCCTGGAAAGTGGGGGCTTCCACCAAGGTTAGTTTCTTTTGTTCTTCCAGCATGTGCTGATCATCGGCTGCAATAAAGGCCAAACCTTTTTGTACGATCTCCTGTTGCTTTAAGGCAGTCAATTGAGCGGTAATACGGTCTTCTACCTGATAATCCATAATAAAATCCATTCCTTTCGCAGTGCTCAAGGCACAAATAGAGATGAAAAGGGTGCAAATAGTTCCTTTTCACGCTAAAGCCCTCCTTAAAATAGAATCGGAAATGACAACATTTTTATTATAACACAGACCATTTGACAAGGGAACGGCCGCAAGTTAAAAAATTTGCGATTATTTGAATTTCCTGTTTCCGGCAAAAGCCGTAGCGCATACCCGGGCAAGCCGGGCCTGACAGCTGGCTTCGACCGTAAAAATATCTCTGGTTCCATTTGACAAAATCGCAATAATAATATATAATACAACTGGCAAATGGATTAAATCCCATCTGTTTACAAATTATCCTTCAATCCCTTTTATTGTCGCTGCAGTAATAAATAGTAATCCCAGAAAATATCACTCCCTGGCACAAAACGATTTCCCTGCGTTCCCGCTCCGCTCCGGGCAGAGGAGAGCGCTAGAGTACATCGAATTCCAGTCTCAATCGGCTCCGGCAGAATCTTCAGGAGAATGCCTAACAAGAAAAAGGAGGTAAGGATGATGACAAACGCTGAAAAGCAAAAAACATCGAATTGGCTGCTTGCGCTGCCAACTCCGCTCCAGTTCAGGTATTGGTTTGAATACTCGTTGGCAAGACAGTCGGAAGACCGTGCCTGGGCCTACCACACCAGCCTGGAAGAAGAAAGAAGGAATCTGGAAGCGCTGATCCCCAAACTGTTGCCGCAGGGCATGCATACACCGTTACACTATTTCCGGGTCGGCGGTCAGGAAGGAAATGAGAATCAAGGTTTTATCTGGTTCGGCGTCCTGCCCGGCCTTCCACAAGGATCTATCGCTTTAATTGATATTCTGGTGAATTCGGATACCCGCAGTCTGGGACTCGGGCGCTATATGCTGACAACCATGCTGAAATCCTTAAAAGAAGAAGGTTATCAAATCGTAGTCCTGGAAGTCCGCCAGGATAATGAAGTGGCGATCGATCTGTATACTTCTGTTGGTTTTACGCTGAGCAGAACGGTGGACCGTGTCGACCGGATGCACCTACACTTATCGCGGATCGAATGATTGCTTTTCGAACTCAGAACACAATCAATTGCCAATCACAGGAGTGCCTGTTTCGCTGCCGCTTTGCCTGTCAGACAGTCGACAGCGAAACCGCTTTCGAATCAGGCACTCCTGTTCTTCTGTTAAAAATAGCCAAAGCCGGGTGTTGCTCTCTGTCTGCCTCATCCATCCAGAGATCAAAACCCGGCTTGCTTTCGCATTTGATGCCGGTTCACTTGCTGCAAGCCAGACTCCGGCTGTTTTTTGCATCATGCTGTTCTCATTCTTGCCGCAAGCAAGATCACCCGCGGGACGTTTGCCAAGTTCTAGACGGCCTCGCTTTTATGCACACGCAGGCGCCATGTGACGATGCCATCCGGGCAGACAAACTCCATGCAGCCGCATTCCCTGCCGCCCAGATTGCGCAGGTCACCGCCGCTGCGTGCCGCCTCCATAATCGGAAAAGCTTTCAGCATCGTCTTGGAGCAGAGACCGCCGGGGCAGCCGTAGCTGCAGTGAAAACGATCTCCCGGCTGATGACCAACGCGGCAGCGCTGCGGCTGATCATCCGGTGCAAGGTGCAATACCTCCAGTCTGAAAGAATACTCCTCCGCATACCATGCCTGCATAACGAACCTCTCCTCTTCAGTTTATCTATATTTCAGGATCAATTCATGTTTGACATCCCATAATTTTTGGGAAAGATCAACATAATAATGCTGCGGATTGTCAAATCGTTTGACTTCATCCCAAAGAGTTTCTAATTGCTGCTGACAGTAATCCCGGATCTCATCGATTTTTGGCAAGGGATAAACGCATTGACCGGCCAGAAAAATCGGTTTTAAAAGTTCCACCGCCGTATAATTCGTAATCGTTTTGCGTTTCCAAACAGCATCCGGATCGAAAAGCTCCAGAGGAAGATTTTCATCGATTACCTCGTCGTGCAGACAGATCAGATCGGCTGCGGCTTTGCCGTTCGTATTGTCATAGAGGCGATATACTTTTTTATAAGCGGGATTATTGATTTTTGCCTGATTCTCACTGATTTTTATCTTGGGGATAACGGTCCCGTCCGCCGCTTCAACAGCGCAAAGCTTATAGACACCGCCAAAAACAGGTTCACTCCTGGAGGTGATCAGGCGTTCGCCAACACCAAAGGAATCGATACAGGCTTCCTGGCTGATCAGAGTACCGATCAGATATTCGTCCAACGCATTGGAAGCAACGATTTTGCATTGCGGCAAACCGGCGGCGTCCAACATTTTCCGCGCCATTTTGGTCAAATATGCCAAATCACCGGAATCAATCCGAATGCCGCATTTGCTGACGCCTAGCGGCAGCAGAATTTCTTGGAAAGCGCGGATCGCATTGGGCACGCCGCTGTGCAAAACATTGTAGGTATCCACCAGGAGTACCGCATTATCCGGATAACGCTTGCAATAAGTAGCAAACGCCGCATACTCTGTATCGAACATCTGCACCCAGGAATGCGACATCGTGCCCAGCGCAGGTACATGATACCTCTCATCCGTCAAGGTGCAGGCAGTGCCGATACAACCGCCGATATAAGCAGCCCGCGCCCCCAGCACCGCCGCATCACTGCCGGCGGCACGGCGCGAGCCAAATTCCATCACCGGTCTACCTTTGGCTGCCCGCACAATGCGGCTGGCCTTGGTGGCGATCAGCGATTGATGATTGAGCGTCAGGAGCAAAAACGTCTCCACCAGCTGCGCTTCAATGGCCTTAGCCCGCACGATCACCATCGGCTCGTTGGGGAAAACGGGAGTTCCTTCCGGAACGGCGTAGATATCACCGCTGAAATGAAAATTGGCCAGATAGCTGAGAAATTCTTCGCTGAAAATTCCCTTATTGCGTAAAAATGCAAGATCACTTGCCTCGAAATGTAAGTTTTCGATATATTCCACCAATTGCTCCAAACCCGCCGTAATGGCAAAGCCTCCCTGATCGGGAACGCTGCGATAAAATAAATCGAAATAAACGATTCTGTCTGCCATACCGCTGAGCAAATAACCATTTCCCATGGTCAGCTCATAATAATCACAGAGCAAAGATAAATTGTCGCGTCTCACTGAATAATCTCCTCTCCAATTAATCAACACCTGTTGTATCTGCTATCGTCTTTACTTCGCCATTTTATATTTTTTACCTGCTTTGTTTTGGCAGATCTGCCGGACTTGCTTAGGCTCGTTTTTCAACTGCTGCCATGCCGGCATCGCCACCCTGACCGTCGGCAGCAGGCCGCGCGGTATTTTTTGAAATTGCCGGCGCCGGTTGGCTTTATACCGTGTTTTTTCTGCTTTCGGCAGTCTTTTTGTTCTGATTGATCTCGTCGGCTTTATAACTGCGCCGGAGTGGTATTTCCTTGCTGTCTGAAGTTCTGTTGCTGTCCTGCCTCCGGCTGCAGGCCCGCAGCCTTGTTGCCGCCGGATTATTTCAATCTCAGGCAGGGAATTCTCAGGGAACGTAGAAATAGATCATAAAATCTTTTAGGAGGCGAAAGAATGGCAAAACAATTATTGAGAAATGAAGTCCCCCCGGACCAAACCTGGAGAGTTTCCGACATTTTCCCCAGTGTTGAAGCCTGGGAAACCGAATTGGCGAACCTGAAAACCCTGATTGCTGCCGTCACTCACTACCAAGGTAAACTGGGCAACGGCTCCGCCCTGCTGCGTGAATGCCTGGAAGCGTTGGAAACCCTGCAGGGCAAAGCCTCGCAAGTGACAAGTTATGCTTCCTTAAACATTGCCAGTGACGGCACCAACATTGCTTATCAGGCAATGGCCGGCAAAGCAACGGCAGCCATGGCCGAGTTACAGGCGCAGACTTCTTTTGTACAGAGCGAAGCGTTGGCTTTACCCGCCGGCACCCTGGAAAAATACCTGCTTGAAGATCCCGGCTTAACACCGTTTCGTTTTACGATTGAAAAATGGATCGAGCACAAGCCTTATATGCTGGCGCCCGAAACGGAAATGGTTTTAGCCGCTCTCGGTCAGGTACTCAACGCGCCTGCTGAGATTTATGAACGTTCCCGTTCCACCGACTTGAAATTCGACATGATCATGGACGGCAAAGGCAACAGTTATGCCATGGGACTTGGCAAACATGATTCCGATGCAGACGCGACCCTGCGCCGTAACGCTTACAGCGAACTCAGCCAGAAAATAAGTCTCTACAACAATACCTACGGCACAGCCTGGGGTTTGGAAGTCAAGAAAAATGTGGTTACTGCCAAACTGCGCGGTTATGGCTCTGCCGTTGAAATGCTGCTGCACAGACAGGAAGTCACGACCGATATCTATCATAATCTGCACGATGTCATTCTGACCGAACTGGCGCCGCACTGGCGGAAATTAACCAGACTGCGCAAAGAAGTGCTCGGCCTGGACGAGATGCTCTACTGCGATATCGAAGCACCGCTTGACCCCGAGTACGATCCGACTGTGACCTATGAAGAAGCCTCGAAATTGGTTTTGGATGGTGTTTCCGTTTTAGGCGAAGAATATACCGAAATCATCCGCAAGGGTTTGACCGAACACTGGATCGACCGGGCCGATAATGTCGGCAAACGCACCGGCGCTTTCTGCAACACAGTTTACGGCGTGCATCCCTACGTCAGTATGAGCTGGTCCGGCCAAATGCGCAACGCCCTGACTATGGCTCATGAACTCGGCCATGCCGGACAAGGTGTTTTTTCTCAGCGTTATCAGCGGCTTTCCAATGCCAGACCAACCATGTTCTTTATTGAAGCGCCCTCCACGATCAATGAATTATTGGTCGCCAACCGGATTCTGGCCAAAGCCGACAGCGCCAGAATGCGTCTTTGGGTCATCACCCAAATGCTGACGACTTATCATCATAACTTTGTCCGCCACCTGATTGAAGGCGAACTGCAGCGCCGCGCCTACGTGTTGGCAGAAAAGGGTCAGCCGATCACCGCATCGATTCTGAATAAGCTGCAGGGGGATATTTTGGAAGAATTCTATGGCGGTGAGGTTGTCATCGATGATGACGCCAAACTGGTTTGGATGCGTCAGTCCCATTATTACAACGGTCTGTATCCTTACAGCTACTCCGCCGGTTTGACGGTCGGCACTGTGGTTTCCCAAAAAATCGAAAAAGAAGGCAGCAAGGCTGCCGAACGCTGGATCGAGGTCTTAAAAGCCGGCGGTACCCTGAAACCATTGGAACTCTGCCGGTTGGCCGGTGTAGACATGAGCAAGAAGGAAACCATTCAATCGGCGGTCGCCTATGTCGGCTCACTGGTCGATGAAGTCGTAGCCAGTTACCAAAAATAAGCAAACTAAAAATCCGTCCTGACAATCAACCCTACCGCAAAAAAAAAATAATACAAGGCTCCTCTGTGGCAGCCGATGGTGATCAAAAACCGTCGAACGCCGCTGAGGAGCCTTTTCACTAATTAAAATGAAATCATAAAATGTATGGTATAGAATATCGTGCTGTTTTCAATCTAAATAGCCTAAAAGCGTGCGCTCAAGAGTTAAGTGGGTTGATAAGGTGATTACCCTGGAGCAATTTGAGCGTGTCCGACCGTTTTATAGGGTTATAACCACTTTATGGAGCATGAACTCTTATTTCAATTACCGCATATTGTAAGAAATTATCTTGAATACTTGAAAAAAATATTTGTAATCTTCGCCAAAGTATGGTATAGTATGATATATACTAACATACTGGAGGCGAGGAGCATGATACCTGATTCTATTAAACAGTTCCGGCCAAAGGGGACTGAAATTCAAGAAAAATCTGGGCATTATTATGTGCATAAAGTAAAAGGCTATTACGATAAGGACACCAAAAAATCGAAAAGAAAAACTCTGGGCTGCATCGGACAGATTTATCCGGACATCGGCTTTGTTCCGAATGATAAGATACCGGGCAGTCAGGAAGACTGTGCGAAAGAATACGGTGCTACACGAATTATCATGGAAACTTCAAAAGAGATGTTTGAGGTGCTGCGTAAATGCTTCCCTTCAGAATTCATTCGCATATATACATTAGCAGTGATGAAACTTCTGAACAACTCAAGCCAGAAAGACATTGATGAACTCTATACCCGGTCGGCAATCTCAGCATTACTCCCTGAAGTACATCTCAGCAAGAATACTGTATCAGCGTTTCTGTCACAATTGTCTCTTTCACGTAAGAGCATGATACAGTTCATGCGAGAGTATACCAATTATGAAGGAGACAGTGTGATTTTCGACGGATCAAGTTTTCTGTCATCGTCAAACGAAAATCCATACACAAAAAAAGGTTACACTCCTGGACATCGCAATGAAAAACAGATTCGCTTGGTCTATGCGTTCAATAAAAGCAACAATATCCCGTTCTATTTCCGAGTATTTCCCGGGAATATATCCGATAAGGTTACATTTGAAGCGTGTGTTGAAGAGCTTGGCAAGAAAAACTGCACTGTTTTGTTGGATAAAGGATTTTACTCAAAGAAAAACATTGATTTCGTCCTTCAGGCAGGTTTAGACTTCATAATACCGCTTCAAAAAAACACCACCGATGTTGGTGAAACCGATAAGGACTTCTCTGCTTATGAGAGCAAAGACATCGGATTTTTCAATTATCATAAGCGAATCATTTTCCACAAAGAACATACTTCTTCCAAACATGCAGACTGTAAGGTACATATCTTTTATGATAACGAGCGGCGCAAAGACCTTATTGAAAACTATTACATTCAAAATCAGGACGAAAACGGCAATCTGCCCAAAAACCTGCAGACTACAGTCTATGAAGATACAAAATTGTTTGGCGTTACATTTCTTTTAACAAACATCGACAATAAGCCGGAGCTCATATATAAAGACTATAAAACACGATGGGCAATTGAAGAAATGTTTGACACACACAAGAACACCCTTGGTTTCAAAATGAATTATGAAACAAGGCTGGAAGTGCAGGAAGGATGGGCTTTCATTGAGTTTCTGAGTTTGTTGATGTATTACCGGATTAATAATTTGCTGTCAGAAAAAGATCTGCTTAAATCGTATAGTGTCAAAGATGTCTTGTTTTGTGCTTCAAGTGT